>CAYPBC010000093.1:0-6935 GCA_964408845.1 uncultured Thermoanaerobaculia bacterium | reverse complement strand
GGGGCGCGGATCGTGCGTGCGGTGGTCCCGGGCTCGGGGGCTGATCGTGCCGGAATCCGCCCGGCCGACGTGATCGTCGGGATCGACCGCGCATTCCTCGACTCCCACACCCACGCCCAGGAGCTATTGAACCGTCACCGCATCGGCGAGTTGGTTCCATATTTGGTGCGGTCGGGCGGCAGCATCTTCGAGGTCGAGGTGGAGCTTGGTCGCCGGCAGATCGGCGGTACCACCTACCTCTACGCCGCACTCCTCGGTTTTCTCTTCTTCGGCGTCGGTCTCTTTGTCGTTCTGCGACAACCGCGCTTGCCCGCGGCTCGGGTCTTCTTCACCATGTGCAGCCTCTTCATGCTCTTCCTGGTCTGCCGGCTGCGTCCAGCATCCTACTCCTGGGTCGACACCTTCGTCCTCACCACCGGAACCATGGCATTGCTCTTCCTGCCGGCTGCGTTTCTCCATTTCTTTCTGATCTTCCCACGCCCCATCTGGGAGTGGCGCCGCGACCCCGTTGCCGACGTTCTCGGCTGGATCGCGCGCATCAGCTCCAGGATGCTGCCCATCTATCTCCTGCCGCCGCTCGTGTATTTGGGCACGGTGCTGTGGGCGCGGCGCACCGGGAACCCGCTTGCCTTGATCAGCGGCGCGCCGATGACCAACTGGTGGGTGATGGTCGGCTACATGTTGCTCGGTCTCGGCGCCCTCGGTCTCAGCGCCCTCTATCTGCCGGACAGGCTTCAGCGGCGTGGCGCCGGGCTGGTCTTCCTCGGCACCCTCTTCGGGGTTGTTCCCTTCATCGTTCTGGCGGTCGCGTTCCCATCGTTCCTCAACACTGAACGGTTTCTCTTCTACGGGGTGGTGCCGCTGATTCTGGTGCCTATCACCTTTGCCTACGCCATCATCCGGTTCGGGTTCCTGGACATCAAGGTCATTCTGCGCAAGAGCCTGCTCTACACCATCACCACTGCCATGGTGACCGCGGTCTACGCCCTCGGAATCGCCTCATTCCAACTCCTATTCCGTGGTACCCAGATCGTTGACTCGCCGTACTTCCCGGTGATTTTCGCGCTCGCTATCGTGCTCCTCTTCGAGCCTCTCAGACAGCGGCTGCAAGGCCCGGTTGATCGGTTCTTCTTTGCCGATCGCCTTCGTCTGCAGCGAGCCATGGTCGAGATGGGCGAGGCCATCACCCGGGAGGTGGAGATCGGTCCTCTGGTGACACAATTGGTGGAACGGCTCCCCGAGCTTCTCGGTCTGCGGTTTTCGGCCCTGTACCTTTTGTCCGACGAAAAATTGTTGCGGCAGGCCGGTCCGGAGGATCTTCCCGAGGAGCTCCCGGTCATCGGCATTCTCCACGACCAGCTCAAGCGCCAGGGGTCGCTGGTGAGGTTGGAGGAGCTTGCGCCGTTGCGCCTGCTGTCCCCCGATGTGGAGGACCTGAGCTCGAAATTGACGAAGGCGGGGGTGGAGTTGGTAGGTCTCGCGGCGACCACCCGGAGGGCGGTGGGTGTGATCCTGCTGTCTGGAAAAGCGGGTCAGACCGCGTTCGAAAAGGAGGAGCTGCAGCTCCTGCGCGGCCTCCTCAATCAAGCCTCCATCGCGCTCGAAACCAGCGTCCTCCTCGACGAGCGCACGCGCCAAGCGGAGCTCGAGCGAGAACTCAAGATCGCCGCATCGATCCAATCGTCACTGTTGCCGGAAAAGCTGGCGGCGGCCGAGGGCTGGCGGCTGGCGGCGGTCTGCCGACCGGCCCGGGAGGTCGGTGGAGATTTCTTCACGGAGCTCCCCGGACGGGTGGATGGAGAGCACGTTGTGGTCTATGGAGACGTCTCCGGCAAGTCGATATCCGGCGCCCTGATGATGATGGCGGCCCATGAGGTGCTCAACTCGGTGGCGCTCGCCAACCCGGAACCCGAAGAGCTCCTCCGCCTCGCCAACGAACGGCTTTACAGCCTCCGTGGCGGGCGAAATCGGGAGGAGTTCCAAGCGGGCAGCTTCGTCGCTCTCGGCTACCTCGGTTTCCGGGCCGGTGAAGGGGTGCTGTCATACACCCTGGCGGGCCAACCGCCTCCCATGTTGCGGCGTGCGTCCGGTGTCATCGAGTGCCTCGACATGCCTGAACATCGGGTCCCCCTGGGAGCGTTGAGGATTGGCGGCTATCGAATCCTCGAAGCCAAGTTTGGGGTGGGGGATTTGGTCGTCGCGTACTCTGACGGCGTTGTGGAAGCACAGTCTCCGGACGGTGAGTTCTTTGGCGAGGACCGCCTGGAACAGAGCCTGGGATCTGCGCCCGCCAATCCGCAGGACGTGGTGGACTATCTTCTCGAGGAGATCGAGGCATTTACCGGCGGCCAAACTCCATACGACGACGTGACCCTGCTCGCCGCATCGTGGTCTCCTGACGTTTGAACGTTAGAAAGTTAGAACGTTTAACGTTCCAACGTTCAACGTTTCAACGTCAGTTCTGCATCGAGGCCATGAAATCGAAAGGCTTTTCGGTGTAATTCGCGGGCGGGTCATAGATGCCCGCCGGCGGGTCGAGTTCGTCGATCGAGACCGTGGCGTCCGAGGATTTCACCGTGGTGTTGCCCATCATGGTCATCACGGTTTCCTGTTCGATCACGATCCCTTTGATCTCGCGCATCTCCCTGGCCGCGGCGGCCATTCCAGGTTGGAGACTGACCATCTCCTCATGCAAGTGATGGAATGCATCCTGGTCGAGGTCGACGTCGGTCGTTGCCCACATGGTCGCCTCGGCGCTCATCATCTTGGAAGTCATGGTCATGTTGTAGAGCCGGACCTTCCAGTCACCGATCGTCTTGTACTCGTCGATCGGTGTCACGGTCACCTCGAAGGTCATCATCGCCAGAAATCCCTTGGCCATTTCCGGCGGGAGGAGCTTTTCCAGGTCGATCGGTAGGTCGAGGATGCTGTAGGTCGTGTCGGCATGATTGACGACGATCAGCTTGCCGATGTCGGCGCGGACGATCGTGGCCGTGTCGCCTTGGTCCATGTGCATTTTGTCTGCACCGATCCAGGTGGTTTGTTCCACGTCCGAAGGCGGTTGGGTCTGGCCCATCATTGTGAAACCGTCGCGGTGGTTCATCTTGACGATCTTGATGTCTGCAGCGGCCGCACCGGCGGTCAACAGAACGACGAACAGGGCGGCGAAAGTCTTACGAGTGATCATGTTTACCTCCACATCAGGGGTTCTCGGTCGCAGAGCATGGTATCCCGAGCCGCTCCCCAGGTCCACTGGCTAATCTTCGGACAGGCGCCTGCAGAAACCGGCGAAACCGGTCACCATCGTGACCAGGCGCTCCTCGATCTCTGGATCGGTGAGCCGTCCGGCCTCGCCGAGCGCCTGGTTGATGCCTGGGATGAAGCACCGTCGCCCGAAGAGATGCGCGTGGCGGTACTGAAATACCATCTCGAGATGCTCGACCGCACGTACCGCACCCCACGGGCCCGCCGAGATTCCGATGAACGCGGCGGGTGTTTCATAGAGGCTGTCAGGGAAGCGCAGCATGTCGATGAAGTACTTGAGAACGCCGGGGAACGAGCCGTTGTATTCCGGCACCACGGTCAGGATGCCATCGGTCGAAATAATAGCATCCTGAAGCGGGGCGAAACTATCGGGTTTTGAAGCGTAGCTCGAGCTTGCAAAGAGTTCATCCGGCAGCTCGGACAGATCGACGAGCTGAGCCGGCTCGGCGTTTTTGGTCAACGCCTCGAGAACCAGACTAGCGACCTTGCTGGTGTTTGATTTGGGACGGTTGGTCCCGGAGATAATGGTGATCATCGATGTCCTCCCGAGTGGGTCGTAGACCCATCAACGTGAACGGTCGATGACGGAATCCCATTCCCTGATCGAGTAGAATGCCCGCGGGAGGCGTCATGATCCTGAAACGCGTCTGTGTGTTGGCGACGGTAACGGTATGGGCCCTTGCGGTAGAAGGGTTCTCTGCGGAGGCCATTCACCACGATCTCAAGGTGCGGATCAATCCGGCTGAAAACGCCGTCGAGGTGGTGGATGATCTCAGCTTGAACGGGGCGGTAGTTGCGGACGATAATGGGGCATACCACTTCGTGCTCCACGCCGGGATGGCGCCGCAGGTTACGACTCCGGGTTGGCGTCTGGAGCCTGCCGGAGGGCCTGTTGAGGCCGATTTCTTCGGCATCAACGCGACCACGGAGACGGTATCGGAGAACGTTCCCCTCGAGGGGTTTCTGTTGTTTCCTGAGGAAGGAGCGGAGGAGCCCGTCGCGATCGCCTACGGGGGTCGAATCGAGCACCCTCTCGCGACCCAGGGAGAGGAGTATCAGAGGAGCTTTTCCGAGACTCCCGGTCTGATCGACGAAAGGGGGGTGTTCCTCGCCGGAACCAGCTTCTGGGTGCCGACCTTCGGCGACGGTCTCATGACCTTCGAGCTCGAGGTCGAGGACCTGGCGCCGCCGTGGGACGTGGTGTCCCAGGGCCGCCGCACGAGGCACGAGGCCACCGATGACGGTCTCCGCGTGACCACGTGGCAGCTCGACCATCCGACCGAGGAAGTCTATGTGGTGGCGGGGCCGTGGCACGAGTATGCGCGGAGGGCCGGCAGGGTAGAGGTCTTTGCGTTTCTTCGCGAGGACGACCCGGCGCTCGCCCAGCGTTTCCTCGACGCAACGGCGCGCTACCTCGAGCTCTATGAGGAGATGCTGCCGCCCTATCCCTATGCCTCCTTCGCCCTCGTCGAGAATTTCTGGGAGACCGGGTACGGGATGCCCGGGTTTACGCTCCTCGGGCCGCGGGTGATCCGCTTCCCTTGGATACTGACCTCGTCGTACCCGCATGAGCTGCTCCACAACTGGTGGGGAAACTCGGTCTATGTGGACTCTGAAACCGGAAACTGGTGCGAGGGCCTCACCGCCTACATGGCGGACCACCTCTTTGCCGAGCAACGTGGCGAGGGCGCCACCTACCGCCGCGCGACTCTCAAGAAGTTCACCGACATGGTCTCGACGGGTGAGGATTTTCCGCTCACCGAGTTTGGATCGCGCTCCTCCTCCGCGTCGGAAGCCGTGGGCTACGGCAAGTGCCTGATGCTCTTCCACATGGCGCGGCGCGCAGTGGGGAACGACGGGTTTCTCGCTGCTCTCTCCCTCTTCGACCGGGAGCATCGCTTTTCCCGAGCCTCCTTTGAGGACATCGCAAATGCCTTCACCGATGAGACCGGGGGCGATTGGGTTCCCTTTATCAAGGAGTGGGTGGAGCGCACCGGCGCACCGCAGATTGAGATCCACGAGGCACGGGTCGAGGAGGGCGCGCCCGGCGAGGCGCCGTGGCGGGTGGCGGTCCACCTCCGTCAGGTACAGGACGAGGAGGCGTTCCCGATCTCCGTGCCGGTGGCAGTGACGGTCGAAGGCCAGGAGCTGCCCGTGTGGGCCGAGGCCGGTTCCTGCGGGCGCGACTGCATCATCGAAGTGCCGTGCGCGTCTCGGCCGTTGCGGGTCGACGTGGATCCGGCCTTCGACGTGATGCGCCGCCTCGATCCGCTCGAGGTCCCGCCGGCCCTTTCGACTGTCTTCGGTGCGGAGGATCCTCTGTACGTGCTCCCTTCGAAGGCAGGTGAGGCGGAGGCGGCCGCCTGGCGCGGGCTGGCTGCGGATTGGGCGCGGCCCGACGAGCCGCGGATCGTGCTCGACAGCGAGATCGATGAGCTGCCCGACAACCCGACATGGGTGCTTGGCTGGGACAATTTGTTTGGAAACGAAATTGCCCGTCGGGTGGCAGAGCAGGGGGTGGAGCTGACTGCCGAATCGGTGAATTTGGCGGGTGACTCCCTGGCCCGCGGCGATCACTCGATCGTGTTGGTGGCGCGGGCCGCCGATAACCCGAAGACCGCGATCGGTTGGGTGACCGCGGCCCCGATCGACGCCATACCCGGTCTCGCCCGCAAGCTGCCGCACTACACCAAGTACTCCTACCTGGGCTTCCACGGCGACGAGCCCGAGAACGTGGCCAAGGGAATGTGGCAGCCGCTCTCATCGCCGCTGGTCCGCAACCTCTCGGACGGTGAGATGCCACCGTTGCGATTGCCGGAGAGAGCGCCCCTGGCCGACCTGCCTCCGGCGTACGATGCCGATGCCCTGGGACGGACGGTGGCGGCCCTTGCGGATCCGGCTCTCGAGGGACGAGGTCTCGGCTCTGAGGGCCTCACGCGGGCAACCGCGATGGTCGAAGCGTGGTTGGCCGAGAGTGGGCTCGAAGCGGCCGGTGACGGGGGATTCCGTCAGGGCTGGATGTGGACAGGTGGCGAACCGGAGAGGGAGATGGAGCTGGTCAACCTCGTGGCGCGGGTGCCGGGCGCCGACTCCGAGCTGGCCGATCAACCCGTTCTGGTCCTAGCCCACCTCGACCACCTCGGTCGCGGGTGGCCGGACGTGCGGACGGGCAACGAAGGCCTTGTCCATCCCGGGGCCGACGACAACGCCTCGGGTGTCGCAGTGCTCCTCGAGCTCGCGAAGACCATGGCGGCGGAGCCGCCGCGGCCGAGGCCCGTGGTCTTCGCGGTGGTTACCGGCGAGGAGGCGGGTCTTGTCGGCTCGCGCCATCTTCTGAAGTCGTTGCCGCCTGAGGTCCGTCCATTTGCCTGCGTCAATCTCGACACGGTGGGCCGGCTCGCGGACGGCAAGCTCTACGTCCTCAACGCCGACACCGCCCGCGAGTGGCGGTTCATCTTCATGGGCGTCGGCTACACAACCGGGGCGCCTGTGGCGGTGGTCTCAGAACCCCTCGACGCCTCGGACCAGGTGGCGTGCATCGAAAATGGGGTGCCGGCGGTCCAGCTCTTTACGGGTCCGACCCCTGACTATCACCGGCCGTCCGACACCTCCGAGACAATCGACGCCGACGGCATGGTGATCGTCCACCAGGAGATCTATGAGAACGACTC
>CAYPBC010000092.1:0-6969 GCA_964408845.1 uncultured Thermoanaerobaculia bacterium | reverse complement strand
TGACCTTTGATTTTTGGGCCGCCGACTCGATGGATGCGATGAGGCTCTCGGTGGTCGTCCCATACGCGATCTCGCGGACGACGATCGTCTTGTCATCGCGCTTTTCGAGTCTCGCCCGGACCTTGGCCTTTCCGAGCCCGTCGTCGTAGTCGCTGATGTCGACGATGCCGCCGGTCGGAAAGTCGGGGAAGATCTCGATCGGATCGTTCTTGAGAATTCTGATCTGCGCCTCGAGGAGCTCGATCAGATTGTGGGGCAGGATGCGAGTCGCCATCCCGACTGCGATGCCCTCGGTGCCGAGCATGAGCAACACCGGCAGTTTGGCGGGCAGCGCCACGGGCTCCTCATGTCGCCCGTCGTAGCTCGGGCGAAACTCGGTCAGCGCCTTGCGAAAGAGGGTTTCCTTGGCGAGATCAGTGAGCCGACACTCGATGTAGCGGGGCGCAGCGGGGGCATGGCCGGTGACCGGGTTTCCGAAGTTGCCCTGGCGTTCGATGAAGTAGTCCTTGTTGGCCAGGACCACCAACGCGTCGCCGATCGAGGCATCACCGTGGGGGTGGAGCTTCATGGTGTCGCCGATGACGTTGGCCACCTTGTGAAACTTGCCATCCTCCATTTTCGACAGGGTGGCGAGGATCCGCCGCTGAACGGGCTTCAAACCATCGCGGATATCCGGTATCGCCCGGTCCACGATGACGTAGCTCGCGTACTCGATAAAGTTCTGCCCCATGAGGGGCTCGACTCGGGTCATTCGTTCTCCCGTAAGGGCATCACGAAATCTGTCGTCGGAGGCTCCGACTGCTGAGTTGCCGTCTTGAAGCCTCCAAATTTTGAATTCTTAATTTTTAATTTTGAATTCCAGATCAACATTCTGCCTTGACGCACGATGGGATCGAATAATTCAAAATTCATAATTCAAAATTCAGAATTAAACCTGGGGTCATCACGCGATATCCGATATCAGATTTTCGATGATGAACTCCTTGCGCGCGGGCGTGTTCTTCCCCATGAAGAACTCGAGGGCTCGCTTGACGTCACCCATCGATCCGGCCGTGATCCGCATCATGTGCTCGTCATCGACGATGAACTGCTTGAACTCCCCGGGCGAAATCTCACCGAGGCCCTTGAAGCGGGTTACCTCATTGTTGCGGAGCCGCTCCACTGCCGCATCACGCTCGGCCTCCGAGTAGCAGTAGACGGTTTCGGATTTGTTGCGGACTCTGAAGATCGGTGTCTCGAGGATGTAGACGTGGCCGGTTACGACCAGCTCCTCGAAGAAGCGGAGAAAGTAGGTGAGGAGCAGGTTGCGGATGTGCATCCCGTCGACGTCGGCGTCGGTGGCGATCACCACCTTGTTGTAGCGCAGGCCTTCGAGGCTATCCTCGAGGCCGAGGGCGCGCATGATGTTGTACAGCTCCTCGTTCTTGTACACCGCCTCGCGACCGAGACTGTATGTATTCAGCGGCTTGCCCTTGAGCGAGTAGATAGCCTGGGTCTGAACGTCCCGCGCCTGGATCATGGCGCCACCCGCCGAGTCGCCCTCGGTGAGGAAAATCGTCGATTCCTCGCGCCGCTTGCCCTTGGCATCCGACAGGTGGACCTTGCAGTCGATGAGCTTCGGGATTCGAATCGCCACCTTCTTGGCGCGATCGCGCGCCTCCTTCTTGATCGCCGACAGCTCCTTGCGCACGCGTTGGTTGTTTTTGACCTTCTCCAGCAGCTTGTCCGCCTCGTTGCGGTTCTTGTGGAGCCAGAGAACCACCTGTTCCTTGACCGAGTTGACGATCCACGAACGAATCTCGGTGGAGCCGAGCTTGTTCTTGGTCTGCGACTCGAATACCGGGTCCTGCACCTTGACCGCGATCGCGCCGACCAGCCCGTCTCGCACGTCCTCGCCGGCGAAACCATTCTTGGCAAACTCGTTGACTCCCTTGAGCACCCCTTCGCGGAAGGCGCTCTGGTGGGTGCCACCGTCGTTGGTGTACTGGCCGTTGACAAAGCTGAAGTAGGTTTCGCCATAGGCGTGGGTGTGGGAGAAGGCGAACTCGAGCCGGTCGAGCTTGCAATGGAACGCGTCATAGACCGTCGGCTCGCCGCCGAGTTCGTAAGCGAGGAGGTCGGCGAGACCGTTTTTGGAGACGAACTTCTGGCCGTTGTAGTCGAGAGTCAGACCCCTGTTGAGGAAGGCGTAGTAGCGCAGTCGATGCTCGAGGTACTCCTCTTGCCAACCGTAGTCGTCGAAGATTTCGGGATCGGGGATGAAGCGGACCAGGGTGCCGTCGCGCTCCTTGGCCTCCTTGCCGCCCTTCTCCTCTTTCTTTTTTCCCTGGCTGAACAGCCCGCGCTTGAACTTGCCGTCGCGATAGCTGACGACCTCGAACTCCGACGACAGGGCATTGACCGCCTTGTTACCGACGCCGTTGAGGCCGACCGAGAATTGGAAGACAGCGTCGTTGTACTTACCACCGGTGTTGATCTTCGACACGCATTCGATGACCTTGCCGAGGGGAATGCCACGGCCGAAGTCGCGCACCGACATCTCCGAGCCACGGCGTTTGATGATGATGCGCTTGCCGTGACCCATGATGTGCTCGTCGACGCAGTTGTCGATGACTTCCTTGAGCATCACGTAGATGCCGTCGGCGGGGTTCGAGCCGTCACCGATACGGCCGATGTACATGCCGGTGCGGAGCCTTATGTGCTCGAGGGCATCCAGGGTCTGGATGGTGTTTTCGTCGTACGCTACCTCTTTGGTCTTCGTCATATCGCCTCAGTTACACCCCTCTCCGAGGCCAAGAATAGCACTGCGGGCGAGCCCCCAACAAGGTTCAGGGTGCAGGGCGCAGGGTTCAAGGCCAGTCCACGGGGCTGTCCCCTGAACCCTGCTCCCTGTCCCCCGTGCCTGTAATTCTGTACCTGGGTGGTGGGATGCATCAATCGGTTTCGGTTTCCGTGCCCGTTTGGGCCTCGTTACCCGGAATCAGCCTCACCTCGCTCGTGGGCAGGGCGAACTCGATCCCCTTGTCGCGGAAAGCGCGGTCGATGCCCATCTGAACCTCGTCTTTGGTTTTAAGGCCGAGCCCGAAGTCGACCACGAATCGGAGCTCGAAGTTGATGGCGTCGTCGCCGAAACTGAGCAGCAGAACGTGCGGAGCCGGATCGTCGAGAACCGCGGGATGCTGCTCTGCGATTTCGACCAGGGTCTTTCGCACCTCGTCGAGATCTGCCCCATAGGCCACGCGCAGTGGGATCTCGATTCGCCGTTTGGAGTCCGACAACGTCCAGTTGACCAGCTTGGTGGTGATGAACTCCTTGTTGGGGACGATCATTTCGCTGCGATCCCAGAGAGTGATGGTGGTGGCTCGGATCTGGATTCGGCTCACTCTGCCCATGAGGGTGCCGATAGTGACCACGTCGCCGACCCGAATCGGCCGTTCCACCAGGAGGATGATACCGGAGACGAAGTTGGCGACGATCTCCTGCAGCCCGAAACCGAGACCAAAGGTCAGAGCGGCGGCGAGCCACTGAACCTTTCCCCACGTCACCCCGAGCAGGTCAAAGACCGCGATCGTACCGATGATCGTGATCGAGTAGCGGATCAGCGCCGACAAGGCGAAGCGCGCACCGCCGTCGAGTGTGGTCCTGCGTTTCAAAGCGAACTCGATGGCGCCTGGGAGGTTTTTCACCAACACCAGCGTGACCAGACCCGCCAGAATGGCTTCGAGGAGCAGCCACAGCGTCAGCGGCGTCGGCGCGGGCGTCTGGGAGTCTTCGTGGGCCGAATCGACGGTCCCGGTGCTCGGGATCGAGGGGGCTGGGGGAGCGCCGCCGGTCTCCGGTTTTGCTTCCGCCGCCGAGGGCGTTCCAGCGGTTACTGCGGCAGGGCCGAGAGTGGAAGCGGTTTCGTCGACAGGTTCGAGCAGCTCGATCCGTGGCAGGATCTGGACCCGCTTCAACATCTGGAGCATGGGTAGGGCGTCGGACCAGATGGCCCAGAGGCCGACTGCAAGGACGGCGATGACGGCGAATCGCAAGAGATGCCGCACCTTTTTTTCGTCCGCCTCCAGCTCCCTGTGTCGCTGCTCCTCGTCGACATCCTCTCCTGATGCGAGCACGGTCCGGTTTCGATTCACGATTCGCCGGCGGTGGACCAACCCACCGCCGACCATGACGACGAGTGCCAAGAGCAAGGTGCGCAGCATCTGGTGGGCGAGCAGCAAACCGGTGACGTAGAAACCGAACGCCGCGAGAAGGGCTGGCACTACGGTGGCGAGGATGACGATCGGGTAGGCGCCTAGAAAGGCGGTGGGGAATGCGTACCCGGAAAAACGCTTTGGCCACGGCACCCGCACATCCCGGTCCGATGGTTCTCGCTTTTTTTCGGGTCTGAGAATGGCCAGGATCGACAGCCCGAAGACCGCCATTGCGACGATGAAGGCGACCCGGCCCAACGAGTTGTTATAGAGGTGGAGGTTGGCGGGACTGTTCATCCGGATTCCGGCAAAGGCGAGCTGGAGTGCGATGAAGAGCGGCGGCAGACCGATCGCTTCGGTCGGCAGGAGGCCACGATAGAGCGGTCGGGTCGCCTGGGCCGGCCAGCCGAAATGGACCTCGGCCAGCCCGCTGGGCGCAAAGATCTGGCGAACCAACTCGAAGAAGGCTGCGACGACGGCGAGTTCGGACAGCGCGGCCGCCGTGGAGAACAGATAGGTAGAATTGCCGATTGTATCCAGGAAGGTGCTCGCGACATAGAGAGCAAGTGGGAGGGGCGCAGCCAGCAAACATGTGTACGCCAGGGCCCCGAGGGTAAACCTCAGGCTGTCCCGCTCCGGGTCGGAGATACGCTCGGCGATCTCGCGCAGACGGCGTCGCATGGGTTGTCGCAAGAGCACGATGAGAACAAGCAGGAGCGCTGCGATGAGCCCGTTGCCTCGGATTTCGAATCCGACGACCGAAGTTGACCGCAGATGCTCGAAGGATGTCAGCCAATGCGCGGCCTCAACCATGTCGCTGAGCCGGGGGATGAGGGGTTTGGGAACGCTCCGCGACCACAGGACATGGGCATAGAGAAAGCGCTCGACCTCCTGGAGCTGGCCGAGAAAATTGCTCAAAATCGTCCGGTATTCGACGAGCTGGTTCGAGTACCGCCGTCCCCGCTGGATCAGCAGGTCGAGCAGATCCTGTCGGACCGCCAGTAGATTGCGGACATCTTGCGCCGTTTCCGGGTCCAGGTCGTCCCCGTACGCGGTCTCGAGCTCGAGCATGATCTCTCTCATCAGATCGTGCGCGCTGGACCGCTGCTGCTCGTATGTGATGAGTTGGTGCTCGACCTCGGGGATTTCCTCGTCGAGGTGTCGGATCGTGTTGGCGATGGTCCCGGGTTCAGGGAAGTCTCTGGGAATTTCCGGCCACCACCGGGTGATGCTGCCCCGAGAGCCGTAGGCTGCGAACTTGCGGCGGGTCAGCTCGGTGATGCGGTTGAGCTCGGTCTGGTGTCGACGCGTGGTTTCGAGGTCTTTTACCGTTCTCTCGGAGTGGGCCACGATGCCGTCCTGCGCCCATAGCGTGTCCGCCAGCTTCTCGGTCTCGGTCGTGAGCGGGGCCAACTCGGGCACCTCTTCGGCGAGCTGCCGGCCCTGCTCCCGAATTCGTCTGAGCGATTCCCCTGCCTCCTCTACGCGCAGCTCGTGGGTTGTCTCCTCGAGCAAATCTACCAGCTCTTCGCTGTAGGCGACCCGGCGCTGGGCGAGGTCGATCTCCAACGGGGTCAGGATGCTGCGATCTGTGAGGAGAGCGAGCTTGGCCCGAAGCATCTCGACCTCGCTGAGGGCGGCTTCGCGCCGAGCGAGCACGTTGAGGCGCGCGGCCACCTTGAGCTCGATGGGGGCGGTGCTGTCCGTCTGGGAGCGCAGGTCGTCGTAGAGCAGCTCGAGCTCAAGATCCAGCTCTCCGAGGCGCTGCGAGATGTCGGTGCGGGACTTGGCCCGATCTTCCGCAAGACGCTCCTGATTGCGGAGGGCGGAGCGGTTGGCGGCGAGCCGGGCCCGCTCTCGGGCCAACCCGTCCTCGGCCTGCGCCACCGTCGGATCGGCCGGCGATTCGAGCTGAGGCCGGCGTTCGGGTCGTTCGAGGTCCGCACGCAGGCTCCGCTCCAAGCGACCGACGCCGGCACGCTCGCGCTCGAAGGCAACGATCACGGCGCGGTTGCCGGCGGCGCTCTCCAGCGAGCTGATGGCGTTGTCGTAGAGCTCGAGGACCTGGGCGCGAAGGTCATCCGCCAGGGCGCTGTCCTTCTCGGTCTCGGCCCGGAGCTGGCGGACCTGTGAGAGGCTGACGCTGTCTTCTTGCTCTGACACGGTCTGTGCGAAAACCGGCAGCGCCGACAGCAACAAGAGCAATGCGAGGACGATCCTCGATCGAGTCGACTCCATGAAAAACTCCCCGTTCCAACGCTGCGAGCAGTCGTGCTCGCCCTCGGTTACCAGTTGACCATTGCCCGGGTGCAGAGGCAAGACCCGGCCGCGGAGGAGAGTGTGGAGGCCGAACCGGCACCGGCGTAGGGCAGGCCGCTCAGATGCCAGATGCCGGAAACCAGATACCAGATCGACCTACTCACCGCCTGACATTGGACCGGGTGAGTCTACGATTCTGTCGCATCCAGCATCCAGCATCCAGCATCCAGCCCTACCAGGTGTGACCCACCTGGAGGTACCTGTAGGCCTTTTCGGGCCCCCAGGCGACATCGATGCCGACCCACAGTCCTGCAAACTGCCGCCGCCGGTTCGAAGAAACCCCACGGACAGTGACGACACTCGAGCGGGTCGAGTCATATGAAGGCGAACCAGGACCTGACCCTATGCGCCCGGCGCCGATGCGCGCCGTGCCCTCCTAATGCGGTGAGATCACCGGGCTAATCGTTCAGCTTGTCGTTGAGCGTGTACTTGGTGCCGGCGATGTCGGCGTTGAGCA
>CAYPBC010000091.1:2289-7010 GCA_964408845.1 uncultured Thermoanaerobaculia bacterium | reverse complement strand
CGGTGGGTCCGGCCGTTGATCCTCAATGCCACCTCCAACATCTCGTCCGGATTGGTGATCTGCACCGCGGCCTCACCGCGGAGAGACACCCCGGTGGCGGCGGCCACCGCGCCGGCGCCCGCTGAGCCCAGAAACCCACGCCGGGTGACGCCCTTTTCCGGATCATTATCGCGCTTGCGGTTTCCAGACATCGTGCCCTCCAGACCGTCAGATTCTGTCATTTCATAATGAGACTAAATATCTGTTATGAAAGTACATAGGGATTATACACGCACAAGGCGCCGTGTTCAGGCCAGAGCGCCGTAGGCGAGACAGACTGTCACGCCCCAGGCTACGAATTTTTCGCCGCTTCGCGGCTACCCACACTCATCACAATGAAAAACGGGCTAGAGTACGGGCATGAAGTCATCACCGGAATCTGCGGATGTTTTCATTGATGCCATCCTCGACGCGACGGTGGATGTACCACCCGCGGATCTCCTCGATATTCGGATCGGGCCCTTTTGGACCGTGGTCAATACAAGCATCGGTGCGGGCATGGCCTCGATTCTCCGGTCCGAATCGCATCTCCACGGTACGAAACCGGTCGCCGATGCCGGAAGGCTGGATGAACGCTCGCCTCTGGAACTTGCGGCGCTGCTGCGATCGGAGTCGGTGCCGGAGGCCTCGATCGGGCTGGCCGCGGCCAACGCGCTGCTCGTTTCGAGCGTCCAAGGGCTCACGGAGGAAAAGGCGGTTTCCATCCTGCGCGCACGCGGCACCGGCAAGCGGGTCGCGATGATCGGGCATTTTCCGTTTGCGGATGAGCTGCGCGAGAGCTGCGACGAGCTGTTGGTCTTCGAACGCGGGCTCGGGCGCCGCGACGGCGATCTCGGTGACGAGGCGATCGAAGAGCTCCTGCCCGACGCCGATGTCGTGGCGGTGACCGCCACCACCCTCCTCAACCGGACCCTCCCGAGCGTCCTTGCCGGCGTCCGCGACGACGCCTTCGTCATGCTCCTCGGCCCGAGCACCCCGCTGACGCCGGCACTGCACCAATTCGGATTCGACGTCCTCTGCGGCACCGTCATCGACGACCCGGTCGGCGTAGTGAGGGCGGTAGAACAGGGCGCCGTAACCAGGCAGATAACCGGCGTCCGCCGAGTTTGCTTGTGGCGAAGTTGAAAAAAAGGAACGCAGAGACGCGGAGACGCGGAGGCGCAGAGGTTACCATTTGGATTTCGGAACGGTAGGCTGAGTGGCGAATGGAACTGAACGATATCAGTGTGAAACTCGCTTTGGTGATCAACTTTGGTAAACGACGTGTTGTCGACGGTATCCGACGGGTCGTGAACGGGCTATGAAGAAAAACCTTTCTGCGTCTCCGCGCCTTCGCGCCTCTGCGTTAAAACCCGACGTGTTCGCGGGTCTCATCCTCGCCGGGGGCGAAGGTACGCGGTGGGGGGGGCCGAAGGCTTTTGCCCGGCTCGATGACGGCAAGACATTTCTTGAGGCTTGCGCCGCGACCCTTCGCGAGGCCGGAGTGTCACCGATCGTGGCCACGCTGCCGCCGCGCACGGAAGATCCGCGGATCGCCGGGCTGGACGTCGTGGCCCTGCCCGAGCCGGGAATGGACATGTTCGGATCTCTGCGGGTGGGTCTGGGTCGCCTCGTGAAGTCCCGCTCTTGGCGGGTCGTTGCCGTGCTTCCGGTGGATCACCCGTTGGTTCGGCCGGAGACAGTAGCAGCGCTGGTGACGGTCGCGGAACCCGCCGCGATCCCGTCGTTCAACGGCAAGCACGGCCACCCGATCTGTCTCTCGCGGAGGGTGGCCGAATCGGTCGCGAGGGGCGATTTCACGGGGCCGACCCTGCGCGAGGTGCTGCGCGCGGCCGGTGCGGTGTCCGTGCCGGTCGAGGACGCCGGAGTCATCGCCAACTGCAACACCCCCGCCGCTCTGAGCGAGGCGCTCAAAGCTGCGAATTCGGAATTCTGAATTCGGAATTCGGAATGCCCACCACTCCACCCAGGCACGCGGGACGCGTGTACCACAAGACTACCCGGGGGCTTGTGGGACACGCGTCTCGCGTGCCGGAGGGGTGGGTAGGAACTGAGAATTAAGAACTGAGAATTGAGAATTAAATCGGCGTCCGCATGGTGACGAACTCCTCGGCGGCCGTCGGGTGGATGCCGATGGTGGCGTCGAAGGTGGCCTTGGTGGCGCCGGCCTTGAGCGCGATGGCCATGCCCTGGACTATCTCGCCGGCGTCGGATCCGACCATGTGGATTCCGAGCACCCGATCCGATGGCTTATCCACCACCATCTTCATCATCGTCCGCTCGTCACGGCCGGAGAGGGTGTGGATCATCGGCTTGAAGGTGGATCGGAAGATGACGACGTCGAACCCCTGGTCGCGGGCCTCGGTCTCGGTCAGACCAACGGTACCGATCGGCGGCTGGCTGAAGACCGCCGATGGGATTGTGGTGTAGTCGACGACGGTCGGGTTGTCGTTGAAGAGCGTCTCCGCCAGCGCCATGCCTTCGGCCAGGGCGACGGGGGTAAGGGCGATGCGGTCGATGCAGTCGCCGAGGGCGTAGATGCCGGGCACACTGGATTCCAAGTATTCATTGACCACGACGGCGCCGCGGTCGCTGAGTTCGACACCGATCTCCTCGAGCCCGAGACCGGCGGTGTTGGGCAATCGGCCCATCGCGCTCAGGACCTGGTCGACCTCGAGCACTTCGCCGTGGTTTATGGTGGCCGCGAGCCCGTTTTCGCTGCGATCGATGCGGTTGATCAGGGTCTCGAAGCGAAGATCGATACCCTGCGTGCGCATTTCTTCGGCCAGGGTGGAGCGCACGTCGTCGTCAAAACCGCGCAGGAACAACGGACCCCGGTAAACCAACTGGACCTCAGACCCCATCCCGTTCAGGATGCCCGCAAACTCGACCGCGATGTAGCCGCCACCGGCGATCACTATGTGCTCCGGTTGGCGCTCGAGGTGGAAGATCTGGTCCGAGGTGATGCTGAGCTCATTGCCGGGGATTTCCGACTTGAAGGGATGGCCTCCGGTCGAGATGAGAATTCGCTCGGCTGTGACAACCGTCCCGTCCACGTCGACGGTGTGGCGATCGCGCAGGCGGGCGCGGCCTTCCATGATCCGAACCCCCGCACCCTCGAGCAGCTCGCGGTAGATGCAATTGAGACGGGCGATCTCGCGGTCCTTGTTGGCAATCAGGGTCGCCCAGTCGAAGGTCGGCCGCGGGACGGTCCAGCCGAACCCTCTCGCATCTTCGGCTGCCGCCGAGAAAGCCGAGGCGTAGACCATGAGCTTCTTGGGCACACACCCGAGGTTGACGCAGGTGCCGCCGAGCCGTGAGGATTCCGCGACCGCCACCCGGGCTCCGAAGCCCGCAGCCATCCGGCTCGCGCGAACGCCGCCAGATCCCGCACCAATGACGAAGAGGTCGAAGTCGTAATTTGTCATCGTTTTATCTTACAGGGACGTGGGGGTGCCAGGCTTTAGAAACTTAGAAAGTCGCTTTCGGTACCGTGAGTCAATCCCGCCAGAAATGGCCGACTTTCTAAGTTTCTAAAGCCTGGCACCCTTTTCCTCTTGGCACCCTCTATTTTTTCACCACCTCGAGGTTGATCATCACCTCGACGTCGTCGCCGAGAATCAGCCCCCCGCTGTCGAGCGCTCTGTTCCAGGAGACGCCGAAGTCCTTGCGGTCAAGGGTGGTGGAGAGTTCGTAGCCGGCGCGGGTGCCGCCCATCGCGATCATTTCACCGAGATAGTCCACGGTGAGTGTGATCGGTTTGCTCACCCCGTGCATCGTCAGGATACCGGCGACCGCGAAGGAGTCGTCGTCGATCCTCGTGACCTTGGTGCTCGTGAACGTGATTTCGGGGAATTTTTCGACGTCGAAAAAATCGGCCGATCGCAGGTGGCTGTCCCGATCCTCGTTTTGGGTGTCGAGGCTGGCTGCCTGGATCGAGAATTGCACCCCGGAACCGTCGAGGTTGTTGAAATCGGCGGTGATCGTGCCATCGAACTCTGTGAACTGCCCGCCGACCTTCGAGACCAGGTGACGGACCTTGAATGCAACGTTGGAGTGGTTGGGGTCGATCGTGTAGAGATCCTGGGTCGCGGCCGTGCCTGCACCAAAGCCGAGCATCAGGACGAGTGCAGAAATCATGATCATTTTTTTCATTTTTTCCTCCGGATGGAATTTACAGTTGTCATCCACGCACTTCATTGAACACTGCGTCGATGGTGACAATTCCACGCAATCTGCCATTGCGGCATCGACGGGCGAAATATAACGCATCGAGGACGCGAGTTGAATGTTGTTTCGGGAGGAATATTCCTGGAAACTGCCTGTTGTGGCCGAAGGTATGCGGGAACCATGAAACCAAGATGGCAGGAAACTTGCTAGGGTATGGGCGTGCGTCGCGATAAGAGCTTATTCCGCCGAGCGCTGGAGATCTCGATTTTGATCCATTTGCTCCTGATCTTCCTGGCGGTGCCGAGCCTGAAGCGTCTGTGGCCGACATCCGACGCCTCCGCGGTCGAGCTGGTGCAGCCGCCGCTTTCCGACGATCAACCGCCGCTCGAGTTCGAGTTCGTCGATCTCGCCGATGAGCGCGAGGAGGAACCGGTCTCGAACCAGGTGCCGCTGTCGGATCTCGACCGCCGCGCACATGGCGGCGAGGGCGAGGCGGCGGACAGGCCGGCGAT
>CAYPBC010000091.1:0-2189 GCA_964408845.1 uncultured Thermoanaerobaculia bacterium | reverse complement strand
GACGAGGGCGGCTTTCTCGAGATGCCGAACCGTGAGGATGGCGGAGGCGTCGACACGGGCGGCCTCTCCTTCGACACCCAGTGGTACGACTGGGGACCATACGCCAAGGCGATGCTGGCCAAGATCAGGAGGCATTGGCGGATACCGGAAATAGCGAGGATGGGCGTCCGGGGCCGGGTCAAGATCCGGTTCTTCATCGAGCGCGACGGAACGGTCACCGGGTTGCGAATCGTCGATGAGTCCGGGAAACCGCCCATGGACTTTGCCGCGCGAGATGCCATTCGCGATTCTTCAGCCTTCGAGCCCCTGCCCGTGGATCTTGGCGGCGCCGGGCGCGAGGGTGTTACCATCACCTTCTTCTACAATCGTGGTGCCCCGGATCGGGGCGGGCGCTGAGGTAGATTTCCAAATTGGAGCTGACTCTTGGATGACATTCTTGACATTCTAATATCCGGCGGACCGGTCATGATTCCCCTCGGCATCTTGTCGATGGTCGCCCTGGCCATCATCATCGAGCGGCTGTGGTCGCTGCGGAGCAGGAACTTCCTCCAGCCTGCCACCGTCCAGACCCTGTCCGGGCTCCTCGCGAGCAACAAGTTCCGCGGCGCGGTGGATTATTGCCGGCGTCATCCGGGCCCGTTCACCGGGCTGGTCACGGCGTTGGTCGAGAACCGCCAGGCGCCCTACGACGAGCTCAAGCAAATCCTCGAGGATACCGGGCGTCTCGAGCTCATGGGTCTCCAGCGCGGGCTTCCGGCGCTCGCCACCATCGTCGCCGGGGCGCCCCTGCTCGGCCTCCTCGGAACCGTGATCGGCATGATCAAGATTTTCGCCGTTGTCGCGACTGCCGGTTCGGGTATCACCGAGCAGCTCTCGTCGGGCATATCGCAGGCCCTCATCACGACCGCTACCGGGTTGGTGATCGCCATTCCGGCGCTCTTCACCCACTCGTACCTGGAGTCGAGGGCGGTGGGCATCCTGTCGGACATCGAGGCTCAGATCCTGGATTTTCTGCATCTCGTGCGTGAGCACGAGAGAGTCGGCGACGAGGAGGATTGATGCGTCTCGCCCCTCTGCGGCAGCACAAGCCCGAGATCCAGATGTCGCCGCTGATCGATGTCATCTTTCTGCTGCTCCTCTTTTACGCGGTCACCACCACATTTGTGTCGGATGAGCGTCTCAAGCTCAAGCTGCCGGAGGCCAAGACGGCCGAGGATGCCGGGGTCAGCCGGGAAGAGAGGCCTCCAGAGGTCAAGGTCGCCGCCGACGGAACGATCTGGATCGACGACCGGCTCGTCCCCGAAAGCGAGCTCGAGAACCGGATCCGCCAGCTCGTGGAGCGGGCGCCGGACGACGGCATCATCCTCAAGGGTGACAAGGACGCCGACTACGGAGTGGTCGTGCACGTCCTCGATATCGCGCGCAGCGTCGGCGCAAAGGGGATCCAGATGTCGGCCGATCGCCCGGTCGAGCAATAAAGCGTTTGAACGTTTAAACGTTATAACGTTCCAACGGCGTGGCGTCCCGCGTACACGTCATAGAGTTCCAGCAAGCACAGGCGAATATTGCCCTCGTGGCGCTGAAAGAGGTCTTCGAGGCCGGATCCGATGTTCGCGGCGTCGGGTGGCGCGATCTCTGAAACGAGATCGCGTAGCAGGGCGGCATCCGTGCGGCACTCAATCAGGGTGGGAAGAGGTCCGGGGCGGTGGAGGGTAACGATGAGGCAGCGGGCGCGGCGCGTGGCGTGGAGAAGGCGCCGCCACCCGAACACTCCGAGCTGCTCGGAACCGTCGACCAGGACTGCATGTCGGTTGGTCAGCTGTCGCGGCAACTGGGAGCGCGTGGTGCGCCGGGGATCGGGGCAATCGCCCGGAATCCGCACGACGACGACTGGCTGTTCGAGCCGGCGAGCCAGCTCATTCAGGAGCGTGGTCTTGCCGCTGCCCTTGGGGCCGACGACCGCGACGCGTCCGCCGAGATTGTCGATGCGTTGCATGAGGCCGCGCCATTCCAACGCCGCGCACCGAAAGGCGAGATCCTCGATGCGATGGCTGGCGAAGGGGTTGTCGGCGGGCCTCACGTCAAATCGACCTCCACTGGTGCCGGCCCGATCAGCAGATCGAGACGTTCGGTTTCGCCGCCAGGCAGCACGACGAGCTCGATGGCCCAGGCGAGAGTGATCAGCTTCC
>CAYPBC010000090.1:0-7093 GCA_964408845.1 uncultured Thermoanaerobaculia bacterium | reverse complement strand
ATTGTGGTGCGGGCGTCCCGCCCGCAGGAGTTCGCTGAAAACATGGGATGACCCATGAAACCGGAAACCGTGCCAGGCACCCACTTATGATGTTGTGCTGAGATCCGGCCGGCCGATTGTGAGGCCGTTAATCGTAAGATTATAAGTGAGTGCCCGGCACCTTTTCTGGTGCAATGGTGAACGTGGCACCCCCGCAATGTTGATGCCACTCTTGCGGAGTCGTGCCACCGCGGAGTCAAGATCGTCTGAATCGTCTGACCTGGCACCGATGCTGGGTGAGATCGCTCTATCTATATCGTCGAGCCATCGAGCGAAATCCGGGTCGCGGCCCTGCTTGCGAAGCAAACGGTGAGGTCAGTGTGGCGAATGCAATTCGTCCACTCTTCGAAGATTGTGAAGGTGACACCCATAGTGCCGCTCGGTGACGATGTACACTGCGGCACCATGCGTCCCAGCGCGGTGCGCTGACCGTGCCGGCGTGCGAGCCTCGCCGTCAAGGAGAAACCACACGATGAGAGTCCTCAGACCCCGAATCCACGAGGACGGAGACGACGTCATCGTCTCGGCAGGGGTCGAGGTGGGCTCTGCCAGGACCGAGTTGCCCAAGGAGCTCTGGTTCGCCTTTCCGCGCGCCTACCGCCAGTGGGTTGCCGATGACGCAAACGGTCTTGCCGTCGCCCTGTTGCCCCTTGCCATGACCCTCGGTGAGGACCTGCACCTCGAAGGTGCGCTGTCTCCTCGCCTTTTCCGGGGCTTGCAGGAGTATCAACGCATCCAGTGTGCCTGGAAGCCGACCTCGTTCAAGCCTGTTTCCATCGAGGCGAACCACCTGCAGGAAGCCGAGCTCGCCGCTCCCGATGGCGCGGTCGCATGCTCCTTCTCCGGAGGAGTCGACTCGTCCTACACGCTGTGGCGTCATCTCCCCGACAACGAGCCGAATGACAGCTACCGGATCTCGCACTGTCTGATGGTCAACGGCTTCGACACCGACTCGGACATCGACGACACGGGACACTTCTCCAGAATCCAGCTGTCGGCCGCGACGATGTTGGCGAAGCTCGGAGTTCAGCTGGTGGTCTGCCGCACGAACTACATGTCTTTCTCCGACCCGAACATCCTCAAGCAGTCGTTCGGCGCGATGGTCACGGCGCCGGCGATGATTCTCGGCCCGATGATCTCCTCCTTCTTCATTCCCGGCTCGTACCGTTTCTATGACTTCTTCCGCGACGGCTCACATCTCATGATCGATCACCTTCTCGGAACGGAGTCGATGGAGACGGTGCACGACTCCTCCCACCTGATGCGGCCCGAGAAGACGGCGGTCGTGGGCAGTTGGAGCGCGACCTACTCGACCCTGCGGGTGTGCTTCAACTCCACCGGGTGGCGGGAGGACACGGGCTCGATCGTCAACTGCAGCAGATGTGAGAAGTGCATCCGGACCATGAAGACTCTGGAGATCTCGGGTATGCGCGAGCGCTACACCACCTTCTCCAGGAAGCCGAGTCATCTCGATGTGTGGTTGTGCTACTACGGCGACAGGGGCGCCCGCCTACACGCCAGGGAGATCATGAACCAGGCATGGAAGGCGAGACGGCTGGGCATATGGCTCGACTACTGCATCGCGATCGCCCTGAGCCTGGCCATCAAGATCCCGAGGAACCTCCTCCGGCGGCTGCACCTCGCGCTCGAGGAACGGTCGGAGTCCTATGCGGTAGGGGTCCGGCGGCGGCTGCCCCGACTGAGGAAGAGAGCCCGCTGGATCAAATAGCCAGCCAGGCATGTTGGTCCACCATGGCCCACCAGGGAACCTGGTCGAGCTCGGCCGTGAACCGGGGAACGGCGTCAATGTCGGCGCCGGCGATGCGCGAGACGTACCCGCGCCACTGCATGATGCCAGAGGAGAAGGTGGAGAGGCGGGTGCCGACGAACCGCCAGGCGAGACAGCAGCACAGCATGTCCAGCACCCCTGCGAGCTTGGGGTCCACCGCGTGTCCTTCCGCCCAACAAACCGAGTTCCAGCCCTGCTGTCGGCAGCTCTGAAGGAGCGTTTCGTCGTGGGCATCGCTCACGATCAGCAGGGCGCCCGCAGCATCGGCGCCGTGCCCGCGCAACGCCTCGACCACCGTCTCGATGGAGAGGTGGCGCATCGCCCGGTACTGGAAGTCGCCGCGACGCACGTGAGCCGCCATGAAACCGCCGGGCCTCAGCCCGTACTCCCTCAGCATGGTGATCGCCATGTCGAGGAGGTCGGGGCGGACTCGCAGAGCCCTGTGAACGAGGGCATAGAGCCCTGGATTGCTGCCGAAGACGCCGGCCACACAACCGAACATGCGCGCAGACCTCGGGAAGTACCAGCTCTCCCGGTTCTGCTGCTCGAGGAACGAGTCCCGCTGCAGCCTCACTGAGTTGGTGGCGCCGAGGCGCGCCGGCACCTCCCACTCGTCCTGCATGCGGGTCCGCGATGGAAGCACGGGAACGGCTGCGCGAAGGGCATGCTCATCGAAGAAGTCGTAGAGATGGGTTGCGTCCCCCGACACCAGGCACCATCGGTCGGCGTTCGGAAGCACCAGCGACCGGTCAAAGAGATTGGCCAGACAGACCATGACCTCGACCTGCATGCGGATGTTGTTCCATCCGCCCTTGTCCCACTCGAAGCGGATGATGCGATCCGATCGCGGTGGCCGCGGCGCGCTGTCGGCGGCCGAAGGACCGAGCCCCTGATGGAGCCAGGCGCGCCCCTGGTCATGATCCGCCTCGAGCGGCCGCTGGACCTGCCGAATGGTGGCAGACAGGGGGCTGGGGTATCTGCCTCCGGTCTGCCCACGTCGGTAGAAGTGCCGCAGCGGGTTCACACCTGAGCTGCCGACCTCGGGGTTGGTGTCGAGGTAGTAGCCCGTGTCGAAGAACGGGCTCGGGTTCCTCCTCTGTCGTGCACCACGAAGCAGGAAGTGGGCCAGTGGGTTCAGCCCCGACCTCAGATCGGCGGGGTTGGTGTCGCGGTAGTACTCGGTGTCGAAGAACGGGTTCGGGTTCTTGTTCCGCCGCGCGCCGAAGAGCACGTAGTGCAGTGATGGGAGCAGTCTCAAGAGATACCTGTCGGCATCGAGCTCCTCGAAGAACTGAGAACGGTAATAAGCCTCATGGAGCAGTCCTGAACGGTGGACCCGAAGTGCATCCGCGAGTGGACGGATCATGCCGGCTCCGGCGCCCGCTCGCGCGACGGGGTGCACACGTTCCCACTCGGTCGTCCCTCCTGCCAGTCGATGAAACGGTGCAGCATCTGCAGCGTTCTCTGATCGGTCAGGGTGGCCGCTCGATCGTGTTCCGGTGGGCGGCCCCACGGCCTCGAGATCGTGTGAGCCGTGTAGTTCCTCTTGTCCCAGATCACGGTTCCACCGCTGTCCGTCATCGGTTGCGTGTAGTGCGAAACCGGCGCGCTCGGATCATCCGACAGACCGTGAGGCCAGCTGTTGCAGGTGCCCAAGGCGGGAACGGTGTCGCACCTCAGCCCTTCCGAACCCATGGCCAGCACGAGAGCACACATCTCCGATTTCCAGTCCCGGGTCCTGCGATAGATCTCCGTCGAGAGGCTACAGAACGGATCGCAGATGCGACGCATGTCGGCAACCGAGATGCAGAAAGGAAACATGACGGCCGATTCGTCGGACGGGGTGGTGGCCTCGTCCGCGATGTCTGCGCTACCCAGGCACCAGAGTCGGTCGTAGCCCCACCACCGCTGACCGCAGACGTGGCCCTGGCGGACCGTCTCCCGAGAGGGTTCCCAGGGCCGGTTGAACACCATGTCCGGATCCAACCACAGGAGCCGGGCATCATCGTTGAGAGAAGGATGGGCCTCGAGGAAGGCCCTCATAGCGTACGGCTTGTTCATGCAGTAGAAGTGGTATCTCCCGTAGGCCTTCTTGTCGAGCCTTCGCTTCGCCCACCGCACGAAGCGCCGAAACCGGGAGCTGCCCAGCTCTGCAAATGAGGGCGTCACGAAGGTGTATCCCGATGCCGAGGGTCTCACCTCGAGAGTCGGATGGTTGGTGTCGAGAGAGCACAGCCGAACAACCGTTCCCGGCTGCCCCACCTCGCGGACGCTGAAGTCGAGAAGATCGGCCTGCCACTGCTGATACGGCGAGTTGCTGATGCTGTAGACCACATACAGATCGGAGTGGGGCAGGCGCGTCAGCTGGTCCACGTCAAGACCTCGCCGGCACAGCTCTGCGTGCCCGGCGTCCCAGGAGAAACACGAGGTGTTTGAGGTACTCGGCGACGAAGACGGGACCCCGGGCGACCCGTCGATCGACGGCCAGCTCCGATCTCTTGATGGCGAAGAGGTTTTGGAAGACCGAGCATCGGTGGTCGATTCGGACCCGTGGATGGTGGATGCGGTGCAGCTCCCGCAGGATGAGCTGGTCATCGTCGACAAGGTGATTGCCGTTTCCCAGCACTGTGGTGAGGGGCGACGACTTCCGAATTTCGAGCGCCCTGGTGAAGAGCTCCCGAATGGCCTCCTTGCGGCCGATGAAGCATCCCGCATTCAGGTGCCGGAACGGTTGCACATAGGTGTTTCTCTCGAAGTCCTCGATCCTCTCGATGAACTGCCTTTCGGCATCGGTGATGCCTCCGGTCGTTTCCGACCCGGGTGCGCTTTCCTTCTCGGCGCCGAACAGGAGATCGCAGGACCCTTCGTTCAGAAAAGCATCGACCGCGGTCTGGAGCTCGCCGACAACCAGGACATCGGTGGCGTCGAGATGGAGCAGGAGTTCCGGCTGCGGATGGCTGTCGATGTGATCCAGGATGAGCTGGATCTTGAAGACATGCTTCCACTCCGGCAGGTGCCGTCCGAGCACGAAATAGCCGTCGATCCCCTGAGCGTCGAGGTTCGTCTCGGTGTGTTGCTTTGCCGGTCTCGTGCTGCACAGGACGACGTCGAGATCGCTGGGCTTCCCCGCGCCTCCCTTTAAGCTGCCACCCCTCGCCAAAACCTCCCGCTCGAGCAGCCGACAGTAGACGGGCCCCAGATTCGGCGCGAGGCGCCTTCGATCGACGAAAAGTCGAAGTCGCCCATTGTCGTGCAGGATGGTGGCCGGCACGGCTCAAGCCCCCACAGGTCTCTCTGGAATACTCTCTCGCTGTGCCTGAGTTCGCATGCGCGCCTCGTCGCGGACCTCGGCCCAGCTTCCGGAAGCAACGATTCTGCCGCCATCGAGCACGTGCAGCACATCGGCCTCTCGAACCGCGGCCGGCCGGTGGCTGACGATGAGGATCGTCATCTTCCCCCGGAGGGCTCCCACGGTGCGCATGATGTGTGATTCGTTCTCCATGTCGAGGGCGCTCGTGGCTTCATCCATGATCAGGAGTCTCGGCTCCCTAAGCAGGGCCCGCGACAACGACAGCCGCTGGCGCTCACCTCCTGAGAGCAGCACCGCGAGGTCGCCGACCTTCGTCTCGAGCCCTTCGGGGAGCTGATAGACGAAGTCTGCCCTGGAAGCACGAAGCGCCCGATCGATCGCGTCGTCGTCGGCCTCTGGTGCGGCCCAACGTAGGTTTTCACGAACGCTAGCGTTGAAGAGCACCGTGTCCTGCCCGACGTAGCCGGTCCACGGGCGCAGCGCCTGGCAGAGTTCGGGTGTCAGGCGTTCACCGTCGACCCTGATCGTTCCAGTGCTCGGTCTCAGGAGACCCATCACGAGGTCGAGCAGGGTCGTCTTGCCGGATCCGGAAACACCGACAATTGCGGTCGTAGAGTTTGCCTCGATGTTGAACGAGACGTCGCGGAGAACCGGTGGACCGCCATCGTAGGCGAACGAGAGGCCCTCCACCGCGACACCCTTTGAGAACGGAACCTCCGAGCTCAGACTCCGTGCCTTCGGACTGGCGTCCTGGCTCGTCTCGCAGCGCATGATCAACGCCTGAGCCTCGGAGAAGGACGGGATCTGATTGGCAAAACGGAAGGAGTGGTAAGCAACCTGCGAGAGCTTCGGCATCACGCGAGAGAAGAGCACCAGTAGGAAGAGCAGGTCTGCGGTCGGGATTCCGAAGATCTTGATCGACGAGTAGACGATGGCGCACAGCGAGACCGCGGCGCCGGTCTTGTAAAAGAGTTCCATTTTCGCGCCGTGCGAGTCTTCGACGCGGTGAATGCCGCCGAGCGACCTGTTCGCCTGGTCGAAGCGGTCGATACAGTCCTGGACGCGACCGTAGCTCTTGACCGTCTTCATTGCCGACAGGTACTCGTTGATCAGGCAGTAGAGTCGGTCGTATCGATGCGTGGTCTGTCGGCCGATGCTCGACGAACGGCTGAGCTGGTGAGCGACGATGACGCTGATCAGGGCCCCGGCCACTGCGACCATAACGGTGATCCCGGGCGAGATGTAGAGCGCAAAGAGCAGGTAGAGGGCTGCTACGCACAGAGCAACCGCCGCGAACTCCGCGTGGCGTACCGCCGAGACCGTGCGCTCCACATCCTGGGTCAGGATCTTCCCGAGGCTCGCATTTCGATCCCTGCTGAAGAGCTCCCAGCTGCTGTTGGCGATCGACCGGAAGAGCCTTCTCCTGAGGGCAACCGAGACCTGGGCGTCCAGCCTCGCGTTGGTGACCATCCTCGTCCAGTTCGTCACTTCGTGCAGGATGATCGTGATCAGGAAGAGAATGAGCACTGCCGCCAGGGAGGTCGGCAAACCGGCCATGTCGAGGAGGTGCCTCACCGCCTCACTGACGCCGCCGACGTTGGCCGCCTCCGTGTCGACACCGGCCGCCTCGAGCATCGGCAGCAACAACAGAACACCCACGCCCTCGGTTGCTGAGACCAGCACCGACAGCGTCAACGAAAGCCAGAGCAACCCCGGAGAACTCGAGGCGATGAAGCGAATGAAGTCGAAGCTCAAGCTCAGCAGTTTTTTCATGGTCCGGAGCCGATGTGCCGATCAGGCGTCGGCAGCTATCACATTAACAGAAGTCGCGACACCACAGGCGGTCACGACCGAGTCTCCGG
Organism: uncultured Thermoanaerobaculia bacterium; assembly: GCA_964408845.1. Taxonomy (GTDB): domain Bacteria; phylum Acidobacteriota; class Thermoanaerobaculia; order Thermoanaerobaculales; family Sulfomarinibacteraceae; genus Sulfomarinibacter. The sequence continues at coordinate 93 of CAYPBC010000090.1, read as the reverse complement.
TCCCACGCCCGGCACGGTTCCGTCTCGCTCTGCAGATGGGTGGCACCCATCCACATGTTTGAAATCGATAAATCGTTGGGCCTGGCACCTTAA
>CAYPBC010000089.1:0-7105 GCA_964408845.1 uncultured Thermoanaerobaculia bacterium | reverse complement strand
TTATGACAGTGGAGGACTTGCCACAGGTTGAACCGAACCGATCATCACCAATTGGCGGTCGCGCCCAGCCATAAAAAACAGCCGCCACAGAGAGCGAGGGACATCCATGAGCCGCACGATTCTGCTTGCCGACGACAGCCTCACCATCCAGAAGGTCGTTGAGCTAACCTTCGCAGACACAGACTATGAGGTGGTCGCGGTCTCGAGCGGGGATGACCTCCTCCGGCAACTTCCGGAGTGCCGACCCGACCTGGTGATCTGCGACGTGATCATGCCCGGCACGGACGGCTACGACGTATGTCAGGAAATCAAGCTGAGTGCCGACTTCCTCCACGTACCGGTCATCCTGCTCACCGGCACCTTCGAACCCTTCGACCGCGATCGCGCGCTCGCCGTAGGTTGCTCTGAGATCATCACCAAGCCCTTCGAGGCTCGAAAGTTGGTGGAGGCGGTAGACCGCCTCTCCAGCGCTGCGGGCGTCGCTTCTCCAGCCGTTCCACCGACTGCCGAAGAAGTAGCCCCCGATGTCGAGGTCACTCCGCCACCACCCATGGATGCCCCTGACGAAGCCGAAATCACCCGAGACGAGATGGAGCTCGAGGACACCGCCGTGACCGCCGACGATGAGTCGTCTGATGCAGGGGTTGCCGCCACATCCACGGACGACGACGATGATGTGATTCCCACCGAGGAGGAGTTCGCTGAGGAAATGCAGGACGAGCCGAATGGGTTCGAGCTTGTCCTCGACGAACCGGCCGCAAACGGTGAGCCGCCAGCCTTCCCAGAGGTGCCACCACCGGCCGCCGAGGTCGTCTTGGAGACGCCGATTGGTGCCGAAACGGTGGCGGCAGTCGACTTCTCAGAGATGGCTGAGACGGCAGAGGCCGAGGCCTTTGCCGACCGCCAGCTACCCGGCCCGGCTGAAGATCCGTTTCCGGCCGAAGCCGACGATGAGGAGGTCTTCCCCTATGAAAATCTGGAGCAGGAGGAGTCGGCAGCCGTCGATGATTACGTCGAGAGCACCAAGACGACTCCCATCAACGTGGATGCCGTAATGGCGGAAGGCTCACCGGGAGGGGACGAAGTCGGTGCCGAGATCGAGGTGGAGTCGACGGACGTGGACATGTCGGACGCCGACACCCAGGACCTCACCGAGAAGGTTTCGTTGCCGGAGCAAATCGACGAACCCGCATCCACCGGTCTCAGCGACGAGGACGTGGACCGCATCGCGAGACGCGTGCTCGAGCTGGCGGGTGACCGCATCGAGCATATCGCGTGGGACGTCATCCCCGACATGGCCGAGCTCGTGGTCCGCGAGAGGGTCCGGGAAATCGAGACCACCGCTCACCGCGACTAACCTGCACTTCTCACCACGTCGCTACTGCGGCCCGCGATATGCCGCCATCTGCGCCGTTTTCTCCCATCGGGTGCTGTGCATAACCGGCCGCAACAGGAATCTGGTGAGAAATATCCCTTGCCCTTGCACCACATCCTGAGGGCGGGTTAATCTCATCCATGCCATGGTCTTCACGAACCGGAACCGCCTGGACCGCATCAGAGAAGGACTCGCAGCGCATGTCGAGAACCTCGTGCTGTTCGACGTCACCGGTTCCACCCACGCGTTGGCGAGAACGCTGATCGCGGACATGGATGAAGAAGACCAGAACCTGGGATCAACCCTGATCCTCGCCGATCGTCAGGACAGCGGCGAGGGCCGCGGTGACCGTCACTGGGAATCGCCCCACGGCGGATTGTATATGAGCTGGCTGCGTTCCGGACTCACCGCCGAAACCATCGCGCTGCTACCCATGCTCGCCGCCGTCGCGGCCTACACTGCGGTCACAAACATCGGTGTCCCGGACGCGCGCATCAAATGGCCCAACGATATTCTCGTCAAAGGCCGAAAGCTCGGGGGCCTACTCGTGTTTGCGCGCCATGGCGAGACCACCTGGGTCACCGTCGGGCTTGGCGTCAACCTGGAATCCGCGCCGGTGATCGTCAACGACCAAGCGATCCTTGCAACCTCGGTTGCCGATCACGTCGCCGATGGCGACCTCGACTCTTGGCGGCACGACATCGTGTGCACGTTCGTCACCGCGCTCGATCAGTCGATGGCGGACCCCGGGCCGGCGATCGACCTCTGGCGAAGTCTGCTCATCCAACAACCCGGGGACTCGATCGTCGTGCGACTCGCGTCGGGCATGGTGGTGTCCGGAACCCTGGTTGGCATCAGCGAGGAAGGCTTCCTGCGCATCCGTAGCAACGGCAATGAGCGGGTCATCACCGGCGGCGACGTTATCGAGAGCTGAGGACCGGGTCGAATTCGGAATTCGGAATTGCCGCCCCACAATCTGCATCCTCCACCGGAATCCTCCAGTCTGCGTGGCATTGGAGGGCGCGTTCACTGGAGGTGCCTGGCACCTCACGGGGAGCACTCTGAAAACGGATCGCGCATCGGCGTGCCTGGCATCCTCTCGAGGCAGCGCTTCCCCGGGGAACAAGCACGGACGCGGGCATGGTAACGGGCAGAGCCGCGGTCGGAGACCGCGGACGGCGGGCGGGCACGGAGACGGAGACGGGTCAGGGCACTGCCTGCAGGCGTTTGAGAAAGCGATCGGGGGCCTCGAAGCCGGTGATCCGGAAGACCTCTTCGCCACCCGAGAAGACGATCACCGTCGGCACGCCCATCACTCCGTATTCGGCAATCAACGCCTGGCCGCTATCGGTGGCACGCGTGAGATCAACCTTGAATCGTGCATAGCCCTCGAGCACTGTGCGGACCTCCGGCGCCGAGAACGTCCGCTCGTCAAGCTCGCGGCACGGCGCACACCAATCGGCGTAGAAATCGATGATCACCCGACCGCCGCCAGCAACCGCTGCCTTCGCGCCCGCCGCCTCGTACGCCTGCCACTCGAGATGGCTGCCCCCGCCCTCGACCGCGGCGCCACCATGCCGGACCCCGGGCATCATGAGCACGCCCGCGACCAACATCCCGGCCGCCAACACCCGCATGACCCGATCGATGGTCGGCTGCCCATGCCCGGTGCGATCCACCACGAGGAGATAGACGCCGCCGAGCACCAACACCCCGGACATCAACCAACTACCCGAATCGCCCGGCATCAGAGGAGCCGCGAAGTACGCCGCCATGGCGATCAGGATGACACCGAACACCCGCCGAACCCCGATCATCCACATTCCCGATGCCGGCAGCTTATTGATCGCGCCGGTAAACGTACCGAGGATCAAATACGGCAGGCCGAGGCCCGCGGCGAGGGTGAAGAAGAGGATGAATCCCAGTACCGGATCACCACGCTGGCCGACGTAGGTGAGCAGACCGACTACAAAGGGGCCGATACACGGCGCGGCGATAAAACCCATGACCAGACCCATGATGAGCGCTCCGAACACTCCGGTTCGACCGCCGGACGCCTTCTGCGCCCAGGTCGGCACCCGAAGCTCCCAGAGACCAAACATGGAGGTCGCCAATAACAGCAGCACCACCACGATCAACCCCACCACCCATGGACTCTGGAGGGCGCTGCCGAAAATGGCGCCACTGAGGGCGGCCAAGACTCCGAGGACCGAGTATGTGAGCGCAATACCGAGGACATAGGCGAGCGCAAGTGGGAACGTGCTCCCCTTGCGATCCTTCGTCTGCTGGGTGAAAAATCCGATGGTGATGGGAATGAGTGGGAAGACGCATGGTGTGAGGTTGAGGGCGAGGCCTGCGAAGAAAACCCCGATCAGCAGGAGGGGAAGTGACTTGGAGCCCAGATCCGGGGAGTCTCCCGAGGGATCCGAACCGGTGTCCCCGGCCGCAACCGCTGCGAAGGCCTGCTCGTTCATGGCCGTTGACGAGCTTCCGGGCACCGCCACCGTGATATCGACGCCGGCACGTACCTCCTCCGGCGGCAGACACTGGGTGTTGTTGCATGCTTGCGCCGTCACAACCACTCGAACGCGCACCTCGCCAACCGCCGATTCCGGGATCGACAATCCGGCGAGAATCACGGCCTCGTCCTCCCACACCTCGATCGGAGCGTCCGCAAATTCGAACTCGAGCATCTTGCCGTCGGGAAAGCTCACGACCGGCGCAAGCCACCCTTCTGGAAGCATGAACTCCACCGTGGTCGGCAGCGAGAACTCATCTCCGGGATCATCCGAGTTGACGTGCCACCCGCGGTCCACCGTGAGTTGCACCGCCAAGCGCAGCTCCTCGCCGGCAACCGCCGGCAACCGATCGGGAAGCAATCGCACTTTGAATACCGGTTCGGAATCGAATCCCTGAGCGAATACCACCGTCGATGCAATTCCAACCAACAACGCCGCGATCATCACGTGCTTCTTCATCATTCCCCTCATACACCTCTCAACCCCGGAGGTCAGCAGATATCACTCATCATCACCCGCCGGCACTAACCCGGACGCGAAACGCCGTATCAGCGCCCGGACCTCCTCGGGGTATCGCTCCCAGCTCCTCTTTACGATGTCCGGCCGTTTAGTTACCGTCGCTTCCACGCTCCGCTCGAGCCGCCAGCGACGGATCGCTTCGTGGTTTCCGGAGCGGAGCACGTCCGGTACACACTTTTCCTCCACCTCGGAGGGACGGGTGTAGCAGGGGTGATCGAGGAGTCCGCTGCCGAAGCTGTCCTCGGCAACGGATTCCGGATCCCCGACAACCCCGGGCACCAGCCGTGCCACCGCCTCGACGAGCGCCATGGCCGCAACCTCTCCGCCACCGAGGATGTAGTCTCCGACCGAAATTTCCTCAAGGTCGAGAATCTCGAAGATCCGCTCGTCGAAGCCCTCGTAGCGCCCGCACAGGAGGAGTACCCGGTCCTCGCAGACGAGCTCTTCAGCCAGCTTCTGATCGAGCACCCTGCCGCGCGGCCCGAGGGCGATCGTTCTCGGCGGCTGACCTCGCACCGCCAGTTCGCGCACAGCCGCCAGCACGGGCGGCGCCTGCAGCACCATCCCCGCACCACCCCCGTAGGGCTCGTCGTCGAGCTGACGCCATTTATTGTCCGCCCAATCGCGCAGATCGTGGGCCTCGAGGCCGAGGATTCCCTTCTCGATAGCCTTGCCCAAGACCCCAACCGAACGGAAGGTCTCGAAAAGTTCCGGGAAAATCGTCAAAACATCAAAATGCATCAGATGGCCCCCCGGGGATGCAATCCCCACCCGGGAGCGCGTATTGAACCACAAAGACACCAAGACACCAAGCCGCCGGGCGCCCACAGATCAACACAGATGAGCCCCCGATCCATCGCAATGTGCCCACAGATCACGCAGATAACGCAGATGGACGATCTCGAGACTCGAGCACGTGGCGAGGTCCCGGCCGTCGTCGGACGACAGCCGGGGACCGCTGAGCCAGGCCATCGTTCCGAACGCAAGCGTTCGTCGCGATGATCCGGCCCAGCGGCCTGCGCTCTCGACGAGCGCAGACCTCGCCACTCCTCATTCTTCGTTGGTGATTAGACGGCTCAACCCCTTTTGAAAACGTGAACCGGTAGGCGGAACCGACGCGCCCCAGGCGCGTCGGCCGGTGGGGAGCGTGGCTGCGACGAACGCTCGCGTTCGGAGCAGACGGGCTTCCCACCGGCAGGCGGCGATCGAGAGATCGCCGACGTTTCCGCCGCCAATCTCTGGAATGGCCCATCACGTCAGCGACAACCTCTTTGCGACCTTTGCGCCTTTGCGGTGAAAAACCGGACCGGCGGGTGGTGCCGGCCCGCCCGCTGAGCAGAGTGACGCCACCCCAGTCAATGCGATGATCTGCGTCTATCTGCGTGATCTGTGGGCAATGTGCGCGCGTGCGACGATCTTCGTGCCTTCGTGTTTGCGATGTCCCCTGTGTTTCTCTCTGTGCCCTCTGTGCCTCTGTGGTTCAACCGGCGCGCTCGGATCTCGATGGTGGCGTCACGCGGTGACGGCGTCGTCGTCGAGGAGCCCGGGTGGGGCGTCGATGATGACGAAACCGCCATCGAGGTTCACCTCGCGAACGATCTCGGGGACATAGGGCACGAGAAACTCACGCTCCCCGCGGCGAACGACAAGCCGGGACTGTCCCTGACCCGGGTCAAAACCGGTCACCCGGCCCAATGCGTCGCCGCCGGGAGATCGACACTCGAGCCCGGTCAGGTGATGCTCGTAATAGTACCCCTCCGGGAGATCTTCCAGCGCCTGCTCGGGTAAGTAGAGGTATCTTCCCCGCCATTCGCCGACGTCGTCGCGATCGCGAATGTCCTTGACCGAGAGCAGCCACCGACCCTTGTGGTAGCGCACGCGGTGAACGTGGAAGAACTCGGAAGGCCTGGAGTCATCGCCGAGCCCAAATCGCACGCCGTCGGTCAGCCGTTCCGGAAAATCGGTGATGATCTCCACCAGGAGATCACCATGGACGCCGTGTGGCTTTCCCGCGCGACCGACGATCAGCCAGCCGCGATCTCCGTCTTCAGGCACTACTCGAGGATCTCGAGGACGAATCGCTTCTGGATCTTCATGCCGGCTGCCGCCAGCAGAGTCCGAATCGCGCGCGCCGTGCGGCCCTGGCGGCCGATGACCTTGCCCAGGTCCTCGTTCCGCACCCGCAGCTCGAGAACGGTGGTCTGTTCGCCCTCGATCTCGGTCACGGCGACATCTTCTGGATTGTCAACCAGCGCCTTGGCGATCTCTACCAGCAGGTCTTTCATCGCACTCATGGGAACTCCTTCCGTGGTGGGGCTGCTTTCTGCTTGAACATTATCGGATGTGCATCACTGCTGTTGTTCAGCCTTACGAATCAAGGAACGCACGGTTTCGGACACGCCTGCACCCTTGCCACGCCATTCCTCGACCTTTTCGAGATCGAGACGGATTTCCGGTGGATCCAGGTTAGGGTTGTAGAATCCAACCTGGTCCAGGTAGTTTCCGTAAGTATCCTTGCGGGAATCCGAAACCACCACACGGTAGACGGGGTTGTGCTTGGCACCCCCTCGCCGCAATCTGATCATCAACATTTCTTTCCTCCTTGGCCCCGAGAGGCCTCCGGGTTAGCCGATACCCAGTTGTCGCTTCAGCGCCCGTGGGTCGGCCTTGCCCAGACGCTTCATGAGCTTAC
>CAYPBC010000088.1:5228-7118 GCA_964408845.1 uncultured Thermoanaerobaculia bacterium | reverse complement strand
TCGCGCTTCCCGAGAGGATGCCAGGCACGCCGATTCGCGGCGAATCGGGATGCCAGGCACCTCCGGTGAACGAGCTTTCCCCGTGCATCGGTGGGCTCGGTTGACTTCTCCCTTGCCCGCTACTACGGTGGATGTTGGGTCACACGATGAGGAATTACTCCAATCACCGGCGTACGAGCGGAGATGGCCACTGGGTCGTCGGCTTCGGCTTTTTCTATCCACTTGACATTCGCCGGCGGCCACTTGTGATTTGAACCCATGGGGCACGCCGTCGTCCGCGAGCCTTCGAGATGGAGGCACGCATGCGACGACAGGATTCACCACCGGCCGAGCTGCTCGAGCAGCACCGCCGTGACATCGAGACCCTCGATCGCCGAGTTCTCCATCTGGTCCGCGAACGTCTCGACCTCGCACGGCAGATCGGTGATCTCAAACGGAGCTGCGGGGTGCCGTTGCGCAACTTCCAGGTCGAAGCCCAGGTTCACCGTCGTTTCGAGGACGCCTGCGCGGACCTCGGTCTCGAACCCGGTCTCGGCCACGACCTCGCCCTCTTTTTGATCGAGAGAGCGGTGGAGGAGCAGGCGGCCCTCATGGATTCCGAGTACAGCGGCGACCAACTCCGCGCGCTGGTGGTCGGCGGCAAGGGCGGCATGGGCTCGTGGATCGCAAAGTTCCTCGCTGGACAGGGCCACCGGGTTTCGATCCTTGATCCGGCGCCTTCGGAGAGCCCGTTCCGCGAGATCGAGGACTTGGGCCAGGGTACGGCCGAGGTCGACCTGGTGGTGGTGGCAGTTCCGATGGGTGATATGGAGAACGTCCTCACGGAGATCGCCGCGGTGCGGCCCCAGGCCGTGGTCGCCGAGATGTGCAGTCTCAAAGCTCACCTCCAGCCGACGATGCAACGGCTGCGCGGCGGCGGTCTTCGCCTGGTGTCCTTCCACCCGATGTTCGGTCCGGACCTGCGCATGCTCTCCGGCCGCACGATCGTCTTCTGTACCGACGCCGACCCCGGAGACCTGGAGCTGGTTCGTGGTCTCTTCGAGGACACCAGCGCCGAGCTGGTGGAGATGGATGTCGCCGAGCACGACCGTCGCATTGCGCTGGTTCTCGGGCTCACCCACCTCAGCAACCTGGCCTACGCGCGGGCGTTGATGGGCTCACGAGTCCGTGCCGAGGATCTCGCGCAGGTGGCCGGCGAGACATATACCAAACAGCTCGGCACGACCCGGGAGGTGATCGAGGAGAATCCGGAGCTCTACTTCCAGATCCAGGCGCTGAATCCGATCACCGAGGAGGTAGCGGACGGTCTGATGAGCGCGGTACGGGAGTGGCGCGAGGCCGTCGTCGCGGGTGACAGCGACGGCTTTGCCCGCCTCATGCATGAGTGTCGCGACTACCTGGCCGGGAACACGGACGATGGGGCGGGAGCCGGCCGGTGAAGCGCGCGTTGGATCGCGTACTCGAGGCGCTCGACACCCATTCGGACCCGGACCGGTCGTGGCTGGTTGGCTCGCCGTGGTTTGAGCCACCCGATGAGTTGCGACGGGCGATGCAATCCGCGGCGTCCGTTCCGTCGTTCGACTACCCGCCGCCGCAGGGGATCGGCGAGCTTCGCGCCGCAGTGACCGAGCTCCATCGCCGCGACGGCCTCACGCTCGAACCCGAGAACGTGGTGATTACCCACGGCGCGAAGAGTGGGCTTCTCGCCATCTTTGGTTGTGTGCTCCAACCGGGTGACGAGATCCTGCACACGGTGCCGTGTTATCCGGCCTACCCCGCCGCAGTTAAGGCCCTCGGGGGGATCCCTGTGGCGGTTCCGCACGAAGACGGGCGCTCCATCGGAGAACCGGCGGCGATCGAGGCCCGCATCACCCCGCGCACCCGGGCGCT
>CAYPBC010000088.1:0-5128 GCA_964408845.1 uncultured Thermoanaerobaculia bacterium | reverse complement strand
GTCGAGATCCTCGACGAGCGGCTGCGGGCGGTCGCGGAGATTGCTCGCCTCAAGGCCGAAGGGCTGCCCTTCCTGCGCGACCACGAGCGCGAATCCGAGCTCCTCGGCCGGGTCGAAGGCTGGGCGCGCGAGCTCGGCATCGACGAGTTTCGCACCCAGGAGATTTTTCGCGAGCTCATCGCGATGTCGCTCAAGGCGCAGGAGGAGGCGCTGCTCAAACGCGACCGGGCGCAACAGTCGGTCGAAAGCGCGCACCGTGTGGCCTTCCAGGGCATTGAAGGGTCCTACAGCCACATTGCGGCCAGAAAGTATTTTGCCGCCCAGGCTTCGAAGATCGAGTTCGTCGGTTGCCCAACCTTCGCCGCGGCCCTCGAGGAGGCCGAGACCGGCGGCACGGGCTACGCCTTCCTGCCGATCGAGAACACCACCGCCGGCTCCATCAACGAGACCTACGATCTGCTGCGCCGCACCGAGCTCCAGATCGTCGGCGAGGAGATCCTCCAGGTCCGGCACTGCCTAGCCGCCCACGCGGACGTCGAGATCGATGCCTTGCAGAAGGTCCTTTCCCACCCACAGGCGCTGCAGCAATGCTCGGTTTTCCTGAGGTCGCTCGACGGCATCGAGGCCATCGCCTTCGAGGACACCGCCGCGGCGGCCCTTGCGGTCCGTGAGGCTGGCGACCTCGCCCAGGCTGCGATCGCCAGCGAGGAGGCGGCCGAGCTCGCGGGCCTCGAGGTGATCGCCCGCGACATCGCCGATCAGGAGGAGAACTGGACCCGCTTCGTTGTGATCTCGGCCATCGAGATGGAGCTCGACCCTCGCATCCCGGCCAAGACATCCCTTGTCTTCACCACCCGCCATCACCACGGAGCGCTCGCCCGCTGCCTCGATATCGTCGCCGAGCACGACCTCAACCTCAGCAAGCTCGAGTCACGACCGGTCCCGAGACGCCCGTGGGAGTACCTCTTCTACGTCGACTTCGAGGGAGGCGCCGCCTCCGAGGCGGCGGCCCTGGCGGTCGCCGAGCTACGGCGGGACTGCCCGTACCTCAAGGTACTGGGCTCCTACCCGGCGCGGACCACCGAGGCGGGAGCCGTGGATCGGATGTGAACCCGGCTTCGCCGGGAGCTGTTAGCCGTAAGCTATTAGCGGTGAGCTCGGGCTAGCCCGCATTTCTCACCAGCTTCCAGCTCCGGCCGCCGATGCACCGCACCCCTATCGCCCTACCGCCCCAAGTAGTAGAGCAGGAGGAAACCCAGGAACCCGAGCACCGCCCAGAACGCGATGGCGCCGGTGGTCCAGGTGCGGGCGAAGACGCCTTCCGGGCCGTGGAAACGGTAGATGAGCCGGTAGGTGCGCCCGGCGAGGATCTCGGCGAGCAGGAACAGACGCCCGCGGACGCGTTCCAGCCTCTTCGCGATCCAGCGGATCACGGCCGGCGCCGCTTTGCGATAGGTCCAGTCGAAATCGAGGTTGATGCCGCGTTTCTCGGGCGGATAGATCCCGGTCCGCATGAGCACCGCAAAGGCGAGGATGGCAAAGATCAGGAGCTGGAACGAGGTCAGGACGTGGTCGGTGGTGTAGGGCGCGTAGTCCACGTTCTGGAAGGGCAGGATGGAGTAGAGCGCCGACGGCCAGAGGCCGATGCCCAGGCACAGGGCGGCGCTGGTGATCATCGCCACCAGCATGTTCCACGGCGCCTCCTTGACCCGGATTCCCGAGTCGTGGGCGAAGAAGGCGAAGTAGGGAATCTTGATCCCCGAGTGCTCCATGACACCGGCCGAGGCAACGAGGAGACCGAGGAAGATCCATGTCAGATGGGCGTCGCCGACCGCGGTGATCACCATCGACTTGGTGACAAAGCCGGAGAAGAAGGGCAGACCGGCGATCGAGGCCGCGGCGATGATGCAGCACACCGTGGTCACGGGCATCGACTTGTAGAGCCCACCGAGGTCGGTGGCTTTGATGGTGCCGGTACGGTAGAGCACCGCCCCCATGGTCATAAAGAGCAGGGCCTTATAAATGATGTGGGCGAAGGCGTGCGACACGGTGCCGTTGAGTGACAGCGCGGTGCCGATGCCGATGCCAACCACCATGTAGCCGAGCTGGTTGTTGAGGCTGTAGGCGAGGACCTTCCTCAGGTCATTTTCGATCACGGCGTAGAAGACCGGGACCAGGGTCATCACCACGCCCATCGGAATCAGGATCTCGGTCCCCGGGAAGCCGCGGGCGAGAGCATAGATGGCGAGCTTGGTGGTGAAAGCGCTGAGAAAAACCGTGCCCGTCACGGTGCCGTTGGGGTAGGCGTCCTGGAGCCAGTTGTTGAGGAAGGGGAATGCTGCCTTGACACCGAAGGCGAGGAAGATCAGGACCACACCGGGGCTCGCGGAGCTCAGCAGGCCTTCATTCCCAATGAGCTTGTCGAAGGCCAGGGACCCGGTCGCCGAGACGTGGAGGATGATGCCGGCGAGCAGCACCACTCCCGACCCGACCTGGATGATGAGGTAGCGGAGACCCGACCCATAGGAGGCCTTGGTGCGGCTCGCCCATACCAGGAAGACCGAGGACACGGCGGTGATCTCCCAGTAGACAAAGAGGGTGATGAGGTCGCCGGCAAAGACCGCTCCGACCGCGGACCCGACGTAAATCATCGCCGCCCAGTGCTGCACGGTATCGCGCACATGCAGCGCGAAGATGGCCGCGAGAAAGGCGGCGAGGTAGAAAATATAGCCGAAGACCAAGCTCAGACGGTCGATCCGGACCACCGTCAGCTCGTAGTCGAAGAGCCGCAGGTGGTGGGAAACCCCAGGCGCCAGCGTCAGAAGCTGCGCCATGCCGATCACCGGCAGCGCGACCGCGAACGGGGCCTGCAGGCGCTTTGGCAGCAGCGGGATGAGGAGCGCCCCGAGGATCAGGACCAGACCGGGGGGAAGGGCCTCAATCATCGTAATAATCCTCGGGCCGCCACAGGATCTTGCGCAGGTTTTTGCCGGCGATCACCACGCACCAGAAGGCGGCAAAACCGAAGAAGCCATAAAAGTTCGGGAAGGACTCCCAGCTGAAGTGGACGTGGCGGTGGACGAAGAGATCGGCAACGCCGAGCAGGACGCACACTACCACCAGACCCCAGTAGAGCCGGTTGACGTTCCGACTGTCATCGAGCCAATACTTCTTTTCGTCGTTCATCGCAGCACGATCCCCGTCAGGAGGTTGTAGATGTCATCGGCATAGAAGAAGAGCACGATGCAGCCGATGCCGGTGAGGACCGGCGGCAGCACGCACAGGAACGGCGCCTCTGCAAAGCCCGAAGGCGGGCCGGCATCGTTCCCCTCATCCTCCGGCGGAGCGCGGAAGAAGGCATTCACCACGACCGGCATGAGATAGGCGATCGACAGTAACGAGCCCGCCATCAACACCAGCATCATCACGAGCTGGTCGGCCTCGACCGCACCCAGCATCAAATACCACTTGCTCCACGACCCGCCCATCGGCGGCAGACCGATGACGCTCAGTGAACCGAGGAGAAAGGCCCCGAAGGTAAATGGCATTCTTCGCCCGAGCCCATTCATGTCGCTGACCTCGGTCTTGTGGGCACCGACCATGATCGCGCCGGCGCAGAAGAAGAGGGTGATTTTGCCCATGGCGTGCATGGCGATGTGCATGCCGCCGCCCATCACCCCGGCCGACGTCGCAAGGGCGCCGCCGAGCACGATGTACGAGAGCTGGCTTATGGTCGAGTAGGCGAGGCGCGCCTTGAGGTTATCCTTGTAGATCGCGATGATCGACGCCGCGAGGATGGTAAAGGCCGCAACCCAGGTCAGCCACCGGCTGGCGTCAGTGATGTGAAGCAGATCGATGCCAAAGATGTAGATCACGATCTTGAGCACCGTGAACACCCCTGCCTTGACCACCGCCACGGCGTGCAGGAGGGCGCTGACCGGGGTCGGCGCCACCATTGCCGCCGGCAGCCAGCGATGGAAGGGCATCAGCGCCGCCTTGCCGGTGCCAAACGCATACAGCGCGAGTAGAACCACGAGTTGCCATCCACCCACCGTGCCGGCCAAAATCCCGCCGGGCCGGAAGTCGGTGGTTCCGACCGCCCAATAGGTCCACACCAGGGCGAAGAGCAGGAAAGCAATCGAGGTGCCCATCAAATACCCCAGGTACAAACGTCCGGCGCGGCGCGCCTCCCAGGTGCCTTCGTGGGTGACCAGTGGGTAGGTCGAGAGGGTGATGGCCTCATAGAAGATGAAGAGCGTGAAGAAATTGGCGGCAAATGCGACGCCCATGGCGCCGGAGATGGCGAGCGCGAAACAGATGTAGAACCGGGTCTGGTTCTTCTCGTGGTGGGCGCGCATATAGCCGATCGAGTACAGGGTGGTGACGATCCACAGCCCCGACGCCACCATGGCGAAGAGCATCCCCAGCGGCTCGACCTCGAAGGCGAGCTCGAGGCCGGGCAGGACCTCGACCACGTCGAGATGGGGTCTGCCGCCGGCCTCCACCGCGGGCAGGATGACGCGGGCGACGATCGCAAACAGACTCACGCCGGTGAGGAGGCTTGCCGCCTCGCGGAGATTCGGCCACTTTCTGAACAACACAATCAGGACGACACCGGCGAGTGGCCACACCACCGCCAGACCGACCGCGGCTTGCGCCGTCACAGCTCGATCCCCAACAGCATGCGCGCCGCCGCCGACGCCACACCGACACTGAGCGAGGTGAAGACGCCGAAGAAAACGGTCGCGCCCGCCAACACCCAGATCGGCACGAGCAGGCTCAGTGGCGCCTCGCGAATCTCGGGGGCGTCCTCCGGCGGCTGCCGGAAGTAGGCCACCTCGACAACCCGCCAGATGTAGATCACGGCCAGCAGCGAGCTCATGAGGATCAGCGCCGCCACCGGCCACAGACCGCTCTCGAAAGCGCCGGTCACCAGATACCACTTGCTGACGAAACCGACGGTCATCGGCACACCGATCAGCGAAAGCCCGGCGACCACGAACGCCGCCATCGTCAGCGGCATGCGGCGACCGAGCCCGGCGAAGGCCTCGATCCGATTCGAACCGACCCGCAGCAGGACCGCCGCCATGACCAGGAAGAGCCCGCTCTTCATCAGCGCGTGGTTGAA
>CAYPBC010000087.1:0-7128 GCA_964408845.1 uncultured Thermoanaerobaculia bacterium | reverse complement strand
ACCAAGGGAGGACGACCATCAGAAAGTACGCGTTTCGTGACGATCCCGAAGCACCGCAGGTGCGCATCAACGAACGAATCAGACTCTCGCCGGTACGCCTGGTTGATGATGAAGGCAATCAAGTTGGCGTCGTGCCGGTAGCAGAGGCCCTCGCGCTCGCCCGAGAGAAGGGTCTCGATCTCGTCGAGGTGGCCTCCACCTCGCGCCCAATCGTGTGCAAGATCATGGACTACGGGCGTTTTCGGTACGAGCAGGAGAAGAAAGCGCGCGAAGCCAAGAAGCAGCAGCATTCGGTCGAGGTCAAAGAGGTCAAGTACAGACCGAACATCAACATCCATGATTTTGATACCAAGACCAGACGTGCCCGCAAGTTCCTCGACCAGGGCAAGCACGTCAAGGTGACCATCATGTTTCGGATGCGCGAGATGCGGCGCCCCGAGAATGGTTTCAACTTGCTGCGTCGCGTCGCCGAGGACCTCGCGGATGTGGCCAAGGTCGACCGGATGCCCGACCGGCTCGAGGGCCGAGATCTGACGATGGTCATTCGGCCTCTCAAGAAAAACTGATCCGCCTCATTGGAGATTTCGCCGTGCGACCGCGAGGTTGCGGCGAAAGCGGTGAAACGAGATCCGGTTGAGGGCGCTGCCCCGCCGCCATCCGCGGTATCCGTCCTCATCGAGGTCCGCGAGATCGCCGAATCGGGGGCGATACCGCTGCGAGGCGGGCGCGAACTCCAGGTGGAGACCGACCGGCGCACGGATGGTCCATGGGCAGACGTCCTGGCAGATATCGCACCCGGCAACCATCGATCCCACATCTGGTTGGAACTCGTCGGGGATGTCGGAGAGGTGTTCCACCGTGAGATAGGCGACACAGCGGCGGGCGTCGAGAATCCGTGGTTTCGGAAAGGCCTGCGTCGGACAGGCATCGAGACACGCGGTACATTTCCCGCAGTGCTCCGGCCGCGGCCGGTCGGTGGTGAGCTCGACATCGGTGAGCAGGATGCCGAGAAAGAGCTCGGAGCCGAAATCACGGTTGAGGAGCATGGTGTTTTTCCCGATCCACCCGAGACCCGCGCGTGCCGCCCACTCGCGTTCGAGGATCGGCGCGGTGTCGACGCATGCGCGCCAGGTGGCGCCGGGATGGGCGCCGGCGAGCCATCGTCCGAGACGGACCAGGCGCTTCTTGAAGATGCGGTGATAATCGCGCCCCCACGCGTAACGTGAGACCCAAACCCTGCCGTCCCCGGCGGGAAATGATAGCGAGGGGGGGCGATCAGTGCGGTAGCTCATGGCGACCGCAACCACCGACCGGCATCCGGGAAGCAGGGTCCCTGGATCTGAGCGGAGGGTGCGGGTATCGGCCATGTAGGCCATCTCCCCGTGCATTTCGGCATCGAGCCAGCGCTCGAGGTTTGCGGTGGTGTGCGCTTTGCCGGCAGCGGCAACACCCACGAGGTCGAATCCCTCGTCAAGCGCATGCTGCTTGAGGTCGTCGGTCAGGCTCATTGCATGTCGAGGGTAGCTCATCAATCCCGCGTCCGCGTCCGACCCGTGCCCGTCTCCGTCTCCGTCTCCGTGCCCGGGTTCCGGCTGCGCGCTGCCCGAGAGGAGTCAGGCACCTCCGGAGAACGCGCCTGCGCCACGCCGACCGGGGTTTCCCGGCGGAGGATGCAAGCTGGGGGACGTCAATTCCTAATTCCTAATTCCTAATTTCAATCCAACCTCGGGTATCCTGGTTTCCCTGGAGGTGAAGTCGGCCCATGATCATGATTCTCCGACATGCCTGTGTGTTCTGCTTGAGTCTGGCGTTGGGTCTTTCCGCCGTGTGGGCCAAGAAGGAGAGTCCGCCGGTGGGGCTGATCGCGGTGTCGGGAGGCGACGTCGTTGTGCTGGTCGATCCGACCCTCGGCAATGCGTTGTCGATTCCGACCGGGCCGGTGGCGTGGCTCTTCCCCGCGCCGGGCGGGACCCTCTTCGCTCCCGATCTGGTGCACGGGAAGACAACGGTCGTTGACCTCCGCACGGCGAGAAAGCTGGACACGATCGACGGGATCACCATGCCTCACTTCGGCGACTTTTCTGACCGCTATGTGGTGTTGGGGAAACGGGTGCTGGTTGTGAGCTACCCGGAACGTGCCGTTATCGACATCTTCGATGTTCGGTTCGAACACCCTTGGCAGGTGGCTGTGGTCGCCGGCAACACGGTTCTGGTGGTGCTGGAGAGGTCACCTGACGGTGCTTCAGTCCCCGTCGTGACTGCCATGAATCTCGGCAACGGCAAGGTGTCCTACCGACGGCCGATGTCCGGCGATGTCAGGCACTTCGCAATTTCGCCGAGGCTTGGCGTGATCGCGTTGGCGGATGCCGGCTCCGGCCAGGTCTTGTTGACCGACCCGGCGACGTTTTCGCTGAGGGCGGCATTTCCTGTCATCGGCAAGCCCGTGGATCTCGTGTTCGCAGCCGGGGGGACATTTTTGGTGGTCGCCCTCGAGAGGGAAGACGGCGGCGGTGAGCTTGCCATCTGGAAGATCAAGGGGGACAAGAAGCAAGGTCTGCAGCGGAAAAAGGAATGGACCGTTCCGCTCGCCGGCCCTCCGGTCCGGATTGCCGTCTCACCGGACGAGCGTGATGTGGCGGTCGGGTTGGCGACCGCCGAGCTGCAGATCATCAGGGTTGAGAATCAGGAGTATGTGGCGTCCGCCGATCTGCCTGCCGCGCCCCGCGACGTCGTGTGGTGTGACCCGTCTACGGAAGGTCCCTTGGTTCCGGAATGGTCCGACGATAATGAGCCGGCGCCCGATCTGCCGGGAGGGTGATCCGGGCGACCCGCATCACGAATCGCTCGGATCGCCCCCATCACCACTCGGCTTCTGTTTCGGTCGCCGACTGCGGCGCCGTTTACGCGGCGCCGGGTCACCTTCGCGAGTCTTCTGAGTTGGGCCGTCGCGTCGCGAATCGGGCCGCCGATCCCGGCGGTTATCGGTGTGGCGCGGTCGCCTTTCGCGGGGCCGAACCTCGGCGAAGAGCGAATCATCGGCGAACTCGGTCGGCAGCTCGTAGCCGACGAAACGCTGAATCGCGTCGAGGGAGTAGATGTAGTCCTCGCAGGCGAGCGTGATGGCCATGCCCTCCGCCCCGACGCGGGCGGTGCGGCCGATACGGTGGACGTAGTCCTCCGCGTCCTGCGGAAGATCGTAGTTGATGACGTGGCTCACACCGGCGATGTGGAGGCCGCGGCTCGCGACGTCGGTGGCAACCAGAATCGGCAGCGTTCCGTCGCGGAAATCATCGAGCACGCGAAGCCTTGTGGTCTGGACCACATTTCCGGTGAGGCCGCGGGCCGCGAAGCCGTGGCGGCGAAGATCGTCGACCAACCGCTGCGCGCGGTAACGTGTATTGACAAAGACCATGGTGCGGGAGCTGCCCTCCCGTGCGAGCACGCCGAGGAGCAAAGACAGCTTTTCGCGTGTTGCGACGTGATAGAGCACCTGGTGAATGGTGTCGGGTGTCAGATGTTCCGCACTGACGACAACCTCGACCGGGTTGTTCATCTGCCTCCAGCCGAGGGTCATCACGCGCTGTGACAGAGTGGCGGTGAACATCATCGACTGTCGTTCGGTCGGGTGCGGTGTGCGGCGCAACAACCACCGGAGGTCCTCGGCAAAGCCCATGTCGAAGAGGCGGTCGCACTCGTCGATAACGACCATCTCCGTATGGCGCAACGAGTACGAGCCCTTTTTGTGATAGTCGATCAACCGTCCCGGTGTTCCGACGAGGAGATCAGTGCCTCGTTCGAGGATCTCTCGTTGCTTGCGATAGTCGAGCCCTCCGAATACGACATGGGTCCGAATGCCGGCGTGATGGCCGAGATCCTCGGCATCACCCGCGATTTGGACCGCGAGCTCGCGGGTGGGTGCCACGATCAAGGCCCGCGGCGTCTCCGGGGAGGATGGTCGGGGGGTCCGGAGAATGTGGGCGAAGATCGTCAACAGGTAGGCGGCGGTCTTGCCCGACCCGGTTTGCGCCTGTGCCACGACGTCTCGTCCCTCGAGCGACATCGGTAACACCTCTGCCTGTACCCGCGTCAGTCGGGTGAAGCCCTGGTCGTCGACGGCCCGTTGGATCGGTTCCGGAAGATCCAGTTCGTCAAAGGTATGGTCGGTGAACAACGTATTCGAATTCTTAGATTCAGTCATCGGCGGCGATTCTAGCATCTGTGCATCTGCCGTGTGAGCATGGGCGAGGCAATAAGAGGTACACTCGTGCGTGTTCTATGGTGGAGAACCGTCGCGCCGGCGTCCGGGATTGGATGAGGGCGGGAGGGGCGACACCGTAGAAATGGGTAGAAATTTGTTTCCTTCACGCATGAGACGAAGTGTACTGGTGGTGATAGCGGTGGCTGTCGTAACCGGTGGAGCTGCCGGGCAAGTCCCGGACGAGAAGAATGACAGCCTGCCCAAGGGGTTGGAACCGTATCTAGAAGCACGGGTGCTCGAAGCCAGCGGACAGTATCGCGAAGCGATGGATGCCTATTCGAGAGCGGTGAGTGAAGCTCCCGACGTCAAC
Organism: uncultured Thermoanaerobaculia bacterium; assembly: GCA_964408845.1. Lineage (GTDB taxonomy): Bacteria > Acidobacteriota > Thermoanaerobaculia > Thermoanaerobaculales > Sulfomarinibacteraceae > Sulfomarinibacter. The sequence continues at coordinate 2,560 of CAYPBC010000087.1, read as the reverse complement.
GAGGTGCGACTGGCATACGCCGGATTTCTGGTTGATATTGGGATGGCCGACAAGGCTGTCGAGATTTTGACTGATGTCGATGACCTGGACGCCGATGGGCTACGGGTGCGCGCGCTTGCCCTGGCGCAAATGTCGGCGCAGGACTCCGCGCCGATCGCCGACACGGAGACCGCACTGCGTGAAGCCCTCGAGGCCAATGAGAGCGATCCGAATCTGCTCTTCTCCCTCGCCCAGACTCTCGCGCGGCAGGGAGAGTCGGAAGAAGCGGAGGAGATCGTTGCCGGTCTTCGGGAGGATCGCCCCGCCAACTCCCAGCTTGTGATGTTGCACGCTGGTCTCCTTGCCGCGAACGGACACCCCGAGGAGGCCGCCGAGCTGTACTCCAGGTGTGCCGGTGGCGGCCCAACCGCGCCGACCTGCCGAGAGAAGCTCGTCGATCTGCTGATAGAGATGGATCGTCCTGGCGAGGCTGGTGAGCAGATGCTGGAATGGCTCGGGGATATGGATCTGGATTCGTTGATGCGGGCTGCCGGGCTTCTATGGGAGGGGCGTCGCCTCGAGCAGAGCTTGGAAACAGTGCAGCGCGTGTTGGTCCAGGCCCCGAACTCCGTTAGAGCGCAAACGCTGGAGGCCCACCTCCTGTCGTCCCTCGGTCGCCACGCGGAGGCGATGGCGAAGCTGCAGCGGCTGTTGAAAAAGAACCCGAACGATCTCGACCTGATCCTCGCCATGGCGTGGTCGACCTACCGCACCGGAGACCAGGCCGGGGGGCGCAAGTGGATCGACCGCGGCTGGGAGCAGGTGGAAGACGACGCGGGCTCGCGCCAGGCGGTGAGGGTCGCCCTGACCGCCGCTCGTCTCGAGCTGATCGCCGACAACCCGATGGTGGCCAGGGAGTGGCTGGATCGTGTCGGTGATGTCAAGGTCGCCGGGGTCGACTATGTCCGTCTCCTGGCCGAAACATTCCGGCGGGAGGAACAATGGAAGGAAGGTGTTTCGGCACTCGTTCGCATCCAGCCGAATCTCGAGGATCGTCCACAGAGCGAGGCGGAGGCGCTGGAGGCCGAGTTCCTTCTCCGCGCTGGTGATCAGCAGCGTGCCTGGCGTCGGCTGCGGCCGCTGCTCGACTCGGATTCGCCGGAAAGCGTGCTCCTGGGTCTGCAGGTTCTGCAAACACTCGAGCGGTGGCCGGACGTTGACCGGGAGGCGGCCGCGGCCATCGTGCGCATCGGAGAGAACCGTGATCTCCTCTTCATCCGAGCCGCGGCACTCGAACGGTCGGACCAGGTCGAACAGTCCGAGGAGCTTTTTCGTCGCCTGGTGGCCGAGGAGCCGGACGACGCCAGTGCCGCCAACTATTTGGGATATATGTGGGCCGACCGCGAAGTTCATCTCGACGAGGCGCTCGAGTTGATCGTCGGTGCGGTCGCCACCGATCCGGACAACTCCGCCTACCTGGACAGCCTCGGCTGGGTCCACTATCGCCTGGGAGATCTCGATGAAGCCGAACGCTGGCTGCGCCGCGCAGTCGATGTCGATGGGAATCTCGGTGACGGTACCATCTACTGCCACCTCGGAGAGGTCCTTCTCGCCGCCGGTCAAGCTCAGGAGGGTCGCCGGTTCTTATTGCTCGGACTCGACATGGGATGTGAAGACTCCGAGCACGCGCGGTCGTTGCTCGAAACCGAGGATGATGGGTCGCGCTGACCCGCCCATCTCACCAGGTTTCGTCACGAGGGCGGCGAGGTGCCGTGCCCAGCGGTGTGTTATATCCAGAGTACCGGCCGGGTCGTCCGCGGCGCTTCTGATCGCGCTCATGCTGTTGGCCGGATGCCGGTCGGCTGCCCCCCCGCCCGGCGCGTCGGACCTGGAGGCGGCGAGGCTTCGACTGAGCCGGCCTCTTCCAGGTAGCCCGGTGGCGCTGTATCACCTTCGCGTGCCCTCCTCGGGTGGTCTGCGATTGTCGCTGCTGACCAGCGGGGAGGCGGGTCGCCTCACGGTTTCCGAGCCGTTCGGCTCCGCGGTGTCCTTGACCGCCTGGGTCGGCGCCTCGCCGGCCACCTTCTTCGACCTGCGCCAGGGTTGCCGGCTCGATGCCGTGGATCTCGAGCGGGTCCTGGGCATTTCGGCCATGCCTCTGCCGCAGGCCGTCCGTTTGCTCGCCGGGAGGCTTCCAGCAGCCGACGGTGACCAGGTTTCGATTCGCGCAGACGGGCGCCTGCTCGTTGAGGGTGTGGGGTGGAAGGCGGTGATCGAGGTGGCGCCCGAACCCTGGCGAGTGATGTCGGCGGCCGAAGAGCGGGGTGGGGAGGGCGGTTGGAAGATCGAGCTCAGCGACCACACCGCTTCGGTTCCGGGCGTCGTGCATGTGCAGCGGGAGAACGGCCGTTGGGCCAAGCTCGAGCTGGTGAGACTCGAGTGGAATGACACGGTTGAGCTGCCTCGTCTCCCGGAGTTGCCGGTTTGCGTCCTAGCCCGTACTTCTCACCAGCTCCCTGCTGCGGTCGGCGATGCACCGCACCCAGCGGTGTTTTCTCGCCTCGGGGTGCTCGACGTACTG
>CAYPBC010000086.1:0-7142 GCA_964408845.1 uncultured Thermoanaerobaculia bacterium | reverse complement strand
CTGCGCGACGTCTGCAGAGAGCGCGTCCTGGAGGAAAAGTGGCTGCTCGCCCCGTCGCGTCGTGTCGGGTTCCAGTGGCTCGACTCGGTGGCGCGTTCGGGACAGCCCCTATTGAACGTACGGGTGAAGACGCTCCGGCAAGTGGTCCTCGATCTGGCCGCTGGCGAGATGGCTCGAAAGGGCCTGACCTTCCTTGGCGGTGTGGAGGGCGAGGTGCTGGTCGATCGCGTGTTCGGACTCCTGAGGGCAGCAGGGGGCGGATACACGACCGGCCTGGAGCCGAGCCCCGGGCTGACCAGGACCCTGGTGCAGGCAATCCGCGATTTGCGGCTTGCAGGCTTGCGAAGTCCCAACATCAAGGCCGGCGCTTTCGAGGTGAAGAGGAAGGGGGAGGAAATCAGGCAACTCCTCCTGGAATTCGAGAAGGCTCTCGAGTCGGAAAGGGTCGTGGACGATGCCGAACTGCTCCGCATGGCCGCAGAGACCTTGAAGAGCGACCCGGGAGCGCTCCCCAAAGATACGCTGGTCCTGGTCCCGGAAGACCTGGCCGAGGAACTGCGTCGTCTGGAAAAGGCCTTCCTGGAACACATTCCGCAGGAGCAGCGGATGTACCTCCCTGTGGACGAGCCCGGAACGCACGCCGAGGACGAGCCCTGTGACCGTGCGCTGCTTCGCTGGATCTCCCGGCCGGCCGAGGCCCCGGCGGCAGGGTCGGATGGAACGGCCGTGATCTTTCGCGCCGTGGGAGAGGCGAACGAGGTGCGCGAGGTGCTGCGGCGCTGTGTCGAAGGCGGGACCCCCTTCGACGAGGTGGAGATCCTGCACACGGATGGGGCCACATACCTTCCCCTCATCTATGAGACGGCCTGCCGGCTCACCGACGATGACACCGGGGAGTCGATCCCCGCAACGTTTGCCGAGGGCATCCCGGCCCGTTACGGCCGTCCGGCGCGTGCCCTTCTGGGATGGCTGTCCTGGGTCCGTGGGGGCTATCTCCAATCCGTCCTGACGCGCATGGTCCAGGACGGCCTCCTGCGAATCGAGGAGGCTGAGAGAGAGGGTCTGAGCTTTGCCGACCTGGGCGGCCTGCTCCGGTCTGTCCCGATCGGCAGCGGACGCGGACGATATCTGTCGAAGATCGACGGTGCGATAAACGCGGTCGAGAGGAACAGGGCCTCGGGCGTACGGGTTGACGAGGAAGGCGAAGAGGAGGGCGACGAGCCGTCACGCCTGGCTCGTCGCATCCAGGGCCTCGGGGCGATCCGCCGGCTTGTCCTGGGTCTTCTCTCACACGCACATGAAAGGGCGGTCGGGCAGAGGGATCTGCTAGAGACGGCCCGCGCGTTCCTGGAAAGGCACGCCCGGCACACCAACCGGTTCGACGAATACGTTCGCGTGAGGCTTTCCGAGAGGATCGGAGAGCTTGCCGCTTGCCTGGGTGATGAGGACGTGAACGGGTTCGATATCTGGAAGTGGCTGACCGATCTGTGTCTGTGCACTCCGGTGCGTGGAGAAGGGCCGCGGCCCGGGCGCCTCCACGTGGCTTCTGTCCACGGCGGCGGCCACTCCGGACGGAAACACACATTCATTGTGGGGCTGGATGACAGCCGGTTCCCGGGCGCGGGCCTGCAGGACCCGCTCCTGCTCGACGGGGAGCGAATCCGGGTATCGGACGACCTGCCTACCGCGGGGAGCCGGTTGGCCGGGACGGTCCAGGGCTTCGCAAGGTTGCTGGCCCGGCTCCGCGGCAAGATTACGCTGAGCTACTGCTGCCGGAGCCTCGAAGACGACCGGGACCTGTTTCCGAGCCCCATGGTGCTGGCCGCCTTTCGGATCCTCTCCGGAAACCCGGAGGGTGACCAGGACGACCTGACCCGCTGGCTCCCGGATCCTGCCTCCTTTGCGCCGGACAATCTGGACCGCTGCCTCGACCTGACAGAGTCGTGGGTCTGGTGGATGTGCGCCGGGCCGGGGGTAGAGGACCCGAAGACGGTGATCGCCCGCAGCTTTCCCCATCTGGGGCGGGGATTCGTGGCGCGTGAGGCGCGGGAGAGCGACCGGTTCACCGAGTATGACGGTCATGTTCCTGAGGCGGGTCTGGATCTGGATCCGGCGAGGCCCGGCGGTCCGGTCCTGTCCGCGAGTGCCCTGGAGACGATGGGCTCCTGCCCGTTGGAGTATTTCTTCCGGTACGGCCTGGGGATCCGGCCACCCGACGAAATCCGGGTCGATCCGAGGATCTGGCTCGAACCGGCCGAACGGGGGCAACTCCTGCATGCGGCGTTCCGAAGGTTCATGAGCCGTCTGCGCGAACAGGGCCTGTTGCCCAACGTTGCGGAGCACGGGGGAATCCTATCCGAGATCCTCGAGGAGGAGATCGATCGCTGGAAAGACGTGAAGCCGGCGCCGAACCGGAACGTGATCGAGCGGGAAATCACCGAATTGCGACAGGCCTGCCGGGTCTTTCTTCAGGAAGAAGAGGAATTTTGCAAGCAGAGCAGGCCCTTCTGTTTCGAAGCCTCGGTGGGATTGCTGCCGGAAGGAAAAGGCACCCCCCTGGACACGCTCGAGCCGGTAGACCTGAAGTTGGGCGGCAACAGGGTCGTTCGCGTCCGGGGACGGATCGACCGCGTGGACGAGGTGCCGAATTCAGACGGGACGCGGTATTCCCTTTGGGACTACAAGACAGGAAGCAGTTGGAGGTACAGGAAAGACAAGGCCGGGAAGACGGGGGATCCCTTTCGCCAGGGACGGCTCGTCCAGAATGCGCTGTACCTGCGCCTGACCGAGGCACGACTTAAGGAAACGGTTTCGCCCGACGCGGCTGCCGTCCGGTTCGGCTATTTCTTTCCAACCTTCCGTGAGCATGGAGAGCGGGTTCAGTGGGAGGCAACGGAACTCGAGGGTGGGACAAGGGTCATGGGGTTCCTCTGCGAGATGATCGCATCCGGAGCTTTCCCGTTTACGGACGATCCGGACGATGCGCGCTTTAGCGATTACCTGGACGCCTTTGGGGAGGCGGGTGCCACCGCAGAAGCGACCACACGCAAGACCGGGAACACGGAGAACGAGGCCCTCGGGCCGTTCCGGAGGCTGAGGGGCTATGAGCAGGAAGGATAGGGGCGGTTTCGTCCCTCCCGACCAGGTTGAGCGAGACCGGATCGTGGACGATCTGGCGAGGAACATGCTCGTGGAAGCGGCCGCCGGGACGGGCAAGACAACGAGCATCGTAGAACGCATGGTCGCGCTGCTTGCCCGGGGGAAGTGCGGGAGCATCCGCAACCTGGCTGCGGTGACGTTTACCCGCAAAGCGGCTGCCGAACTGCGGGGGCGGTTCCAGATCAGGCTGGAAAGGGCGGTCCGCGAAACAGACGGAAGCGAGAGAGAAAGGCTGGAGCGTGCCCTGGCCAACATCGAGCAGGGTTTCATCGGTACGATCCACTCCTTCTGTGCCCGACTTCTGCGGGAACGGCCGGTCGAGGCAAAAGTGGACCTCGCTTTTGAGGAGATCGACGAGGATGTGGACCATCGGCTTCGTACAGAGGCCTGGGACGAGTTCGCAGCCGGGCTGCTGCTCGAAGATGTGGACGGGCTGCAGGAAGGTTTGGACCGTCTGGGTCTCAGGCTGGAAGATCTCGAGGACACCTTCATGCGGTTCGCCGACTTCCCGGACGTGGAAGAATGGCCCGTGCCGGATGGGGGGAGGAACGAGCCTGACCTGACCGATGCACGCGAAGAGCTTCATCGATATTTGGCGCACATGCGGCGCCTCGGGCCCGACCTGCCTGCCGAGTCAGGAACCGACGCCCTCATACCCGAGTTCAAGCGCTTGCCGAGGATTATCTCCCACTATGGGGATCTGGGTAAGGCGAGTCGGCTCATCGAGGTGCTCTCGCTCTTCGACAAGAACGGCAAGGCCATCCAGAAGGAATGGATGCGGGATGGCCGTTTCACCCGGGACGACGCCAGGCAGGAGGGGGCCCGATGGGAGCGGTTCCGGGCAGAGGTGGTCCAGCCCGCCCTTTGCGCCTGGTACGAGTACTGCTACCCCTCGGTCCTGGCGATCATGTTCCGGGCCCGGGAGATCTACGACCGTCTGCGAACAGAGCGAGGCCTCCTCAATTTTCAGGATCTGCTGATCAAGGCGGCGGGGCTTCTCCGGGATAAGCCGCATGTGAGGCGGTATTTCTGTGATCGCTTCCAGTTCCTCCTGGTGGATGAGTTCCAGGACACGGACCCGGTTCAGGCCGAGGTGATGATGTTGCTCACCGCCACGGACCCAAAGGAGACCGAGTGGAGGAAGTGCGCGCCCCGGCCCGGTTCCCTGTTCGTCGTGGGGGACCCGAAGCAGTCGATCTACCGCTTCCGCCGGGCCGACATCGTGACCTACAACGAAGTGAAGACGATAATTCGTCGAGGGGAGGGGCCGGAAAAGGAAGGGATCGTCCTGCAGCTCTCCACGAACTTCCGAACTGTCGGGTCGGTGATCGAATGGGTCAATGATGTGTTTTCCCCTGAGGACGCGCCTGCAGACGATTCCTCGGTAGCGAACCTTCGCTTTCCTCCCGAAGATACGGACGCGTCTCCCGCATATGTGTCGCTGGAGACGGGCCGTGTGGGGGGCAGGACGGGTCGGCTCCAAGGGACCTATCTGTTGTCCATCCCGGAGGGCTGCGGCAATACGGAAGAGGCGGTTGACTACGAGGCCGATTTCATCGCCCGCACCATCCGACACGCCATCGACGCTGGAATCACCGTGGCCCGGACGGAGAGGGAGCTGGCGGAAGGCAAGCCCGAAGGGGCCGGTCCCGGCGATTTCCTGATCGTGACCTTCAGGCGAAGGTATCTGAGCCTTTACGCGCGCAAGCTCCAGGACCTCGGCATTCCGCACAAGGTGAGCGGAGGGACGGCGCTTAACGAGGTGGGCGAACTCAAGCTGCTGCACCTGTGCCTCAAGGCCGTTGTTTCGCCGGACGACCCGGTGGCGCTCGTGGCCGTGCTCCGCAGCGAGCTGTTCGGCGTGAGTGATCGAGCGCTCTACGCCTTCAAGAAGATGGGAGGGGTGTTCTCTTTCCGGGAGGCGGTCCCGGCCGGTCTGGGGGAAGACAATACCGAGGCCCTCCAGGACGCCTTCGAACGTCTGGGACGATATGCGCGCTGGCTCAGGCGCATGCCGGACTTGGCCGCCATCGAGAAGATCACGGCCGACCTCGGGCTGATGGCTCTTGCGGGCAGCCGCCCCGGAGGAGACGTACAGGTGGGAAGCCTGGCCAAAGCGATCGAGATCCTGCGGGCCGCGCAGAACGAGAAGTGGACGAGCGAGCAAATCGTTGGGCACCTTGGGCAGCTCGTGAACCTGGAAGCGACTCACGACGGGGTTTCCGCCCGTTCGGGAGAGGGGCCTCACGTGCGCATCATGAACCTTCACAAGGTCAAGGGCCTGGAGGCGCCGGTCGTGTTCCTTGCCGACCCTTCCGGGGAGCACGATCACGGGGTCCAGCTTCACATCGACCGCTCCGCGGACCGGGTTCTGGGGTACATGGCCGTGTACGGCCGAAAGAGGGGATATCAATTTCCGTTGCTCGCACACCCGGAAAGATGGGAGCATTTCCAGGAAAAGGAAAGGGCTTTTATCGAGGCCGAGGCGCTTCGCCTTCGGTACGTGGCCGCCACGCGGGCCGGTTCGGCCATGATCGTTACGCAGCGCCCGAGCCGCGGAGCGAACCGGAGGAACCCCTGGAAGGCCTTTGCTTCCTACCTGCCCGAGGAGGCCCTGCTTCCGGATCCCGGGCCTCAGCGAGCACCGGCGGGAGCGAGGACGCCCCTTGCCCAGGCCGAGGTGAACGAGGCGAGCGCCATGCTCGAAGACCGGTTGGTCGAGGCTATGGTGCCCACCTTTGACGTGCAGCCTGCGAAGAAGTACGCCCTGGCATCCACCGGGCAAGGTACAGCGGAAGAGACCGGGACGGCCCCCGCCGAAGGTTCTGTGTCTTCCGGCCTCGAGCCTGCCGAGGACGGAGAGCACGGGGTCGAATGGGGCACGGTCATCCACCTGCTGCTGCGGGTTGCCACGGAGAACCCGGAGGGAGATCTTCAGGGACTCGCCCAAACGGCACTCGTGGAACAGGGGCTCGATGCGAATTTGGCGGAGATCGCAGTGGAGACGGTGAACTCCGTGATGGAGGCAGAGATATGGCGGCGAGCCATGGCGAGCCAAAGGCGCCTCGCGGAAGTTCCCTTTGAGATCCTGTTGGAGCGCGAGGCCTCTGTTCCGGTCCTGGTCCGTGGGTCGATCGATCTGGTGTTCGAGGAGTCCGACGGGTGGGTGATCGTGGACTACAAGACGGACAGCGTTCCGGGCGGCAAACCGGATGCACTGGTCGACAAATACGCACCCCAGGTTCGCCTGTATGCGGACTCATGGGAACGGATTACCGGGGAGAAGGTGAAGGAGATGGGCCTGTATTTCTCCCGAGCAGACATGTTCGAAACGGTCGGATTCTAAGGTGGACAGAAGGCGAGAACGAGGAAGAGAATCGAGGAAACGATCAACACCCCTCTCAGGATCGTCAATTCATTCCACAACCGTCCAATGTGAAACGGCCCTTTGGCAGCATCCTGATCCATGTTCCATGCTCCTACCGCTGTTGCCGGATCCCGCAAAACCAGAACACCACCACACTACAGCAAAGTCCGGGCCATTCTTCCAAAAAGGCCGTTTTGGTCAATCAGATCAGCCAGTTATCAGCGTTCGAATCGGGCGGCCGAAGGAGGGCAGGGCGTCAAGATCTTGTCTCATTTGGGAAGGCTTTTTCTCACGGAACCTTTCTATAGAACCCTGCATCCAAAGGATGCTTACCTTTGATAATTACCCATCCAGGAACGGAATCCGTGTCAGTTCGCATTGGGAATGCGCCCTCGACGGGGTTCTGCACACACAACCGATTGCCATAAGAAGAGAGGAGAAAAGGAATGGCGGAGAAGAAAGTCGTAGATCCCAAGGATCTGACCAGCTGCGAAGCAACGGAGAAGATGCTGGTAAAGGCCCGAGCCGACAAAGTGGTCATCTCCTTTGACCGGGCAACGCAAATGAAGGCCTGCCCGATCGGAGCGGACTCGGCATGCTGCAAGCATTGCTCCAT
>CAYPBC010000085.1:0-7201 GCA_964408845.1 uncultured Thermoanaerobaculia bacterium | reverse complement strand
AAGTACCACAGGGTACGTCGGCGGTCGCGAAGCTCCGGCAGGGGCGCGCATCGACGCCCTCGATGATGACCGTACTTATCCAGAGGTGTACTAAGAGAGCGCGAGGGAGACCGCGAAGGAGATCGCCACTTTATGACCGATGCCAAATTGATGCCCGTGATTTCAAGCGAGACCGCGAGTGAGCTGGCGCGGCCCGAGGCCGGTCCGCGGCGGACGACGAGCCTGAGCTCTCGCCGCTCTCCGTTGGCCAAATCGCTGTACCAGATTCAGACTCTCGATCGGGTGGAGCTCGACCACATCACCGGGGCGGGTGACTTTGATGCGGCTGTGATCGCCGGCGCACCGGAAGGCCTGACCGCCGGGGCGATCGAGATCTTCCAGATCAACCTCGGCAAGCTGTGCAACATGACCTGCCGCCACTGCCACGTAGATGCCGGTCCGGATCGCTGGAACGAAGTCATGGATCGAGAAACGGTTGATGAGTGTCTGGCGGCGCTCGACCGAACCCACGCGCACACGGTCGATCTCACCGGAGGGGCGCCGGAGCTCAACCCCAATTTCCGCTATCTGGTGGAGGAGTGCACGGCGCGCGGCAAGCACGTGATCGACCGCTGCAACCTGACCGTCCTCCTCCTCCCTCGCTACGCCGATCTGCCGCAGTTCTTTGCCGAACACGGGGTGGAGGTCGTGTGCTCGTTGCCCCACTTCAAGCGCCGCAACACGGACGCTCAGCGGGGGGAAGGCACCTTCGAGAAATCCGTCGAGGCTCTCCGGCGTCTCAACGCGGCCGGTTTCGGCCACGGCGACCCGGAGCGCCTACTGACCCTGATGGTGAACCCGGTGGGCGCCCTCCTCACCGGGGACCAGTGCTCGATGGAGAGGGAGTGGAAGCGGGGTCTCGACCGCAACCACGGCGTGACCTTCGACCGCCTGATTGCGCTCAACAACATGCCGATCGCGCGCTTTCTGGAGTGGCTCGAGACGAGCGGAAACCTGAACAGCTACATGGAGCTACTGGTCAACTCTTACAACCCCGCGACCGTGGACGGTCTGATGTGCCGCAACACGTTGTCGGTGTCCTGGGACGGTCGGATCTTCGACTGCGACTTCAACCAGATGCTCGATCTGGAAAGCCGGGTCGGAGAAGGGGAATCACCGCGAATCGCCGACTTCGACCCGGCTGATTTCGAGGGCCGGCGAATCGTCACCGGTCGGCACTGCTTCGGATGCACCGCCGGCGCCGGCTCCTCCTGCGGCGGAGCAATTCACGACACCGCCGAGTAGCGCCCCGCCCGTCCGGCCATCCACGGCGCAAACACGAAGACACGAAGACGCAAAGCCAGCCTATCCATCCCAATTTGCCCACAGATCACGCAGATTAACGCAGATGGACTCCCTGATGGTGCAGTTCCGATGATTGCCGGCGGAAACGTCGGCGATCTTGCGATCGCCAACTACCGGTGAGAAGCAGGTCTGCTCCAAACGCGAGCATTCGTCGCAGCCATGCTTCCCACCGGACGACGCGCCCCGGGGCGCGTCGGTTCCGCCTGACCTCTCGCAGGTCAGGAGACATCCGGCCCGCTCCCTCTAATGAAATGAAGGCCAGAAGTGGCGAGGCCTGCGCTCTTCGAGAGCGCTGGCCGCTGGACTGGGCCGTCGCGACGAACGGGTGCGTTCGGAGCGATGGTCCGGTCCAGCGGTCCCCGGCCGTCGTTCGACGACGGCCGGGACCTCGCCACGTGCTCGAGTCTCGCGTGTGGCCATCTGCGCTATCTGCGTGATCTGTGGGCGTGATGGCTTTGCGATGACTTCGTGTCTTTGCGTCTTCGTGTTTGCGACGTGGCCGGGTGGGTGACAGTGTCGGTTAATCCTCAAGGATCTTGATCGCTTCAATCGAGGCCAACGGCACCTTGTCGGTGTAGCTCACGACGCCGCCGCCGACGTCGGACTCCACCTCGAGCAGCAGGTCTGACCCAGCGACGCCCTCGATTCGCCCCGTTCGTTCGGAACCGTTCTTCATCCTCAGCTCGACCCGCCTGCCGGCCGACGCGAGGATGGTGCGCGTGTCATCGGGCCCGACGATGACGTAGCGTTCCATGGCTGCAAGGCGTCTGGTAGTCCTGTCGATCGAGGTTGTCGCGAGACCGAAGCGCATGGCGACGCGGCGCGCGCGCTCGAGGATTTGCGCGGCATCCTCCCACCTGGCGTGAGCCGCCGCGGCATTGGCGTCATTTATCAGAACCCTCACCAGCTCGTCGGCAATCTCGAGGACGCCGGTGTTATCGCGGTCGATCAACGCCGCTGCTGAAAGATGGTCGATGGCCCCCACGTGGTCGCCGTAATAGAGCGCGAGCCGCGCCGCGGCGACCTCGTCCGCCAAAGTGTTTGACGGCCCCGGCGTTCCTCGAACGGGCTCGGAGACGGCGGTCGACGCGGGCGCCGGTGTCGGTACTGTCGCTACCGGCTCGGTCGGCGCCGTTGCCCGAACCGTGGGCTCGGTGCGAAACGGACCAACCCTGAGGATCATCATCGCGGCGATCATCATCGCCACGAGGAGCACCACCAGACTGCCGATGATGGGCCAGGGAACGTGGTGATCGGCCCCCTCCCCATCTGTCTCCTGGGCCACCCCGGCGCGGTCGGCGGCGGCGGGCGGTTGGGAAAATCTGCGGTGCGCCGCTCCGCCGGTGGTGTGGGCGTCGGGAACCGGCGCTTCCGGTTCGAGTTCCTGGAGGGTCTTCTCGACGTGAATGATTTCCTTGCCGACCGACATGAAACCCACGCTCTCGAAGAGGTGGACGATGGGAAAGAGCTCGCGGGCGATCGCGCGATAGGCGAGAGGCTCGCCGGAGGGCTCCTCTCCCGCCTCCAGGCGCTTGATGATCGAGCTCAAGCGCTCCTGCATGAGCGGGAATTCCTCGTTGCGCGAGCCCATGGAGCCGCACTTCTTCTCGATCTCGCGCAGGCGCGCTATCACCGGTCGAAGGTCAACGTCGCGGTTGCTGCTATCGTCATTCATCTGTCGTGCAGATACTATCGCAACCTTGACTATTTCATGAGCCTCCTGCGAAACCCTGCGATAGACCCTTGATCTTTCCGAAACACCGAAGATACGAGAACGACTCTGAAGGTGGGCCTTGGCCCACCTTCAGTTTCGCCGCCAGTGAGTTCAGGATGAAAACCATGGAAGTTTTGCATGAGGCTTCCATGAACGCCGGAGCGCGCAGGCTGGACGCCTGCGCCAGGTCGGTTTTGTGGTGCAGCCATCCCGGCTGCAGCGATCTGCAAATTGGATCTGCGATCGAGCGCCAAAGGCGCGACAGACCCATAGCCTGTGGCGTTAGCCCCAGGAACCGGGTATCACACCACCCAAAAGCCCCCGAAAGGGGGCGACAGATCGTAACTGCGGCGTCAGCCGCAGCGATCACCTTCAGATTGTCTGTCGCCGCTTCGCGGCTGGTTCGAACCATTACGACGAAACGTGGAAGGTTGGAAAAAACGACCCCGGCGCGAGGCCGGGGCCGTGGATCGAGAATTTGAGAATTACATCCGGTCGATGATCGCCTGCCCGAACCCGGAGCAGGACAGCTCGTGGACGTCCTTGCGGCCCTCTCGGTTCATCAAGCGGGCCAAATCATAGGTGACCTCGGCGTCCCGGATGGACTGTTCCATACCCTTGATGATGAGCTCCGCTGCCTCGTTCCAGCCCATGTAGTCGAGCATCATCACCGCCGACAGGATCAGCGAGCCGGGGTTGACCTTGTCCATGCCGGTGTATTTGGGCGCGGTGCCGTGGGTCGCTTCGAAGAGACCGACGTCGTCCGACATGTTGGCGCCGGGACCGAGACCGAGACCACCGACCAGGGCGATCGCGGCATCCGACATGTAGTCGCCGTTGAGGTTCGGCAGTGCGAGCACGCTGTACTCATCGGGGCGGGTTTGGATCTGCTGGAAGATCGAGTCGGCGATGCGATCCTTGACCAGGATCTTGCCCTCGGGCATCTTGCCGTCATACTCGTCCCACAGACGCTTCTCACTGATCGTCTTGTCTCCGAACTCCCGCTCGGCGAGCTCGTAGCCCCACTTGGCGAACGAGCCTTCGGTGAACTTCATGATATTGCCCTTGTGGACGAGAGTCACCGAGGGCAGGTCGTGGTCGACTGCCCACTGCAGGGCTTTTCTCACCAGGCGTTCGGTGCCGAAGGTCGAGATCGGCTTGATCCCGATTCCGGAGTCCAGCCGGATCTGGCGACCCGTCTGTTCCTTGATGAGCTCGATGACGGCGAGCGCGGTTTCACTGCCCTTCTCGAAGTCGTAACCCGCATATACGTCCTCGGTGTTTTCACGGAAAATGATGAAGTCGACCTTGTCGGCATATTTGTTGGGCGCGGGGACGCCCTCGAAGTAGCGAATCGGGCGCACGCATGCATAGAGATCGAGGTACTGGCGAAAACGCACATTGATCGATCGGAAGCGTGGACAGACGCTGTCGTCATGACCGCAGTTGTCGCAGGTGCCTTCGTGGTACTGCTGGTGGGCGCAGTTGAGACAGACGTGGGTCTCCTCGCCGATCGGGGTCGTGAAGGGACCCTTGATGGCGATCTTGAGGTGGCGGATAGCCTCCACGGTCTCCTCAGGGAATTCGCTCCCGTAATGTTGGAGCCCTTCGAGGCCGGCGTACAGCGGGCACCAGGCGATCGCGCGGGCGCCGCCATAGCTCTTTTCAACCGCGGCATTCACCACCTCTTCCATCACCGGGCTGATATCGAGTCCGATGCCGTCTCCGCGGAGCGTACCGATGATCGGCCGATCGCCGATGATGAGTCTGCCGTCAATTGATTCGATGAGATCGCCCTCGGGGATCTTCACTTCCTTGAATTCGACCACGGGATGCCTCCTGATTTCGAGAATCGGTCGTGCGACCGCGGCAGTATGATACGCAAGATGCCGCAATGTGTCTACATCGCAAGTTATGAGTTTTGAGTTCCCAACCATCCGCTCCATCACCGTGCATGCGCCCAGCATGCGCGGTGATGGGTTGGAAAACTAAGAACTCAAAACTAAGAACTCAAAACTGTGCCCTGTGCCCTAGTAGAGTGGACGTGTGAGGAACAGGAGTCGGATTCAAATAGGGGCGGCTTTGACCGTGCTTGCGTTAACTGCGTGCGCTGGTCCGCCGCGCCACACCGGTGACGTGGACTCGATCCGGGAAGCCGGCGAGCTGCGGGTTGCGGTCCGGCCCGGTTTTTTCGATTCGTCGGACTCCGTGATCGGCGAGCTCGACGAAACTGGGTTGCTGACCCAGCTGGCGTCTCGCCTCGGGGTCCGGTTGCGGTGGGTGGAGTGTTTCCGGCACGACCAGGTCCTGGAAAAGCTCCAAGCCGGAGCTGCAGACATCGGGGTCTCGCGGTTTTCTCCTGCCTCGCTCCTCGGTCGGGATCTACGCCCGACGACTGCTGTTGACTGGGTGGAGGATGTCCTGGTCTGCGCACGCGACTCCACCTTCAATGGTATCGAGTCGGTTCGAGGTTCGGTTGTTCACATGCACCGGTCCGACATCGATGACGTGTCCCGCTCATTTCTGATCAAGCAAGGACTACGGGTGGAGGAAGTCCCTGAAGAGGTACCGATCGAAGAGATATTGAGGCGCGTGCGGCTTGGCCGCTACTCACTGACCGTGGTGGACACGGGGATCCTGCACGGCGCCCGCAACTCGGGAAGGCTACGGATACTGGCGAGGATATCTGAGCGCCGTGGCCTGGTGTGGGCGGTGCGAAAGCGGAATCCCGAGCTGGCCCTTGCGATCGACCACTTTCTCTTTGCAGAGCGAGTCCTGGCGCGCACCAGCAAAAGATCGGCCTGTCGCGATCTAAGGGAGATTCGTCAGGCCGGGGTCCTCCGCCTCGTGACCAGAAACTCGGCCACGACATGCACGGTGGAACTCGGCGGTCTCCAGGGCTTTGAGTACGACCTCGCATTAGAATTTGCACGCGCTCTCGGTGTTCGGCTCGAGCTCTCGATCCCGCCGCCGGGCGTTGATCCGATGGATTGGCTCGAGCTTGGGCACGGCGACCTCGCAGCTCTCCACCAGCCGGTGGTACCGTGGGGGCTGGGATCGTTCCTGGTCACCGCGCCGTACCGGAAAGTGGATCTGGTGAGCGTGGTTTCAGTGAGGGCGAACCCACCGGCATCGGTTGAGGACCTGGCGGGTGTGAGGGTCGCGGCTTCCTATCCAGTTGCAGAACTTTGTCGGTTGCTTCCACTGCTGGCGCCGATGAGGGCCTCGGCTCCTGTGACTGGTGCGGACGGTTTCAACGCGATGCTCGAGGTCGCCCGCGGCACCGTGCCGGTGGCGGTGGTGGACGAGGATGCGGCCAAGCTGGAGATCGCCAATCGAAGCGATCTCATGGTTGGTGTGGTTGTCATACCCGATGCGGAACTGGTCTGGATCGTCAACTCTTCCTCCCCGCGTCTCTTCCATTCCGCGGACCGCTACCTGAGAGTAGCGCGAAGGTCGGGCCTGGTGCAGCAACTCGTGCACAATGAGTTTGGATCGTGGAAGAGGCCTCGGCGGCGCAGTCTTTTGCCAATACCGGACGGGGCTCTCAGCCCTTATGACGAGCTCTTGCAATGGGCCGGCCGCCAATACGACATCGACTGGCGGCTGTTGGCGTCTCTCATGTACGAGGAATCGCGCTTCGATCCCGATGCGGTGGGCCCGGGCGGATCGGCGGGGCTGTTCCAGTTCATGCCCTTTACCTGGCGTGACCTCGGTGTTGAAGACCCGCATGATCCGGTGGAGGCGGCGGAGGCCGCAGGTCGCTACCTGCGGCGACTGATGGACGGGTTTGGGGACCTGGAGCTGCCGGATCGGGTGGCGATGGGGCTCGCTGCGTATAACGTGGGGCCTCGCCATGTCTTCGACGCTCGTCGTCTGGCGAAGGAAATGGGTCTCGATCCGAAACAATGGCTGGGGTCGGTCGAGACCGCAATGTTGCTTATGGAAGATCCCGAGGTGGCGCGGCGCTTTCCAGCCGGGGTCTGCCGGTGTCGGCGAGCCGTCGGCTACACCCGCCGCATCTTACGCCGCTACGCCGCCTACACCGAGCAATTCCCGCCGGCATGACCACCAAGGTGGGTGGGAACCTCGTTCACCGGAGGTGCCTGGCATCCCGATTCGCCGCGAATCGGCGTGCCTGGC
>CAYPBC010000084.1:2434-7245 GCA_964408845.1 uncultured Thermoanaerobaculia bacterium | reverse complement strand
TCCGGGGCCATGGCGCTCGCAACGGACGACGCTGGGGACTCCGACCGGACCTCGTAGGGCGCGGAGGCGTACTTGACGGTACGTCGAGCACCCCGAAGCGAGAAAACCCGGCTGGGTGTGGTGCATCGGCGGCCGCAGCTGGAAGCCGGTGAGAAGTGCGGGTTAAACTGAATCCCCCGCCCCGAGTCGCTTCAGCGGGCATCCCCGATCTCGACGCCGACACCGAGCGGGGTGGTGAGCCCACCGGCCGCGGCCGACTCACGGGTCGGGCGGTGGTCTTCGCCGCCATGGTTCTGGCCCTCCTCGCAGTCTTCATCCTTCTCCCTCGCTGGCAGGAGCGGCGCCAGGGTCCTGCCGGCGACGGCGGCGAGGTGCAGGCGGCCGCACCGTCGCCCGACATCCCGCACCCGGCTTCGCCCGAACCGGTGGCGAGCGCCGATCGCGCCACCCCGGCGCCGAGCCCCATGCCGATGCCCAGCCCGACTCCTCGCCCACCCGGTGCTCGCTCCCCGAGTGCATCTCGCCGACAGCCGTCGACGACCAAAGGTCTGTTCGTCGAGGTGATGTCCGAAGGTCTCGAGGCCCTCGAAAACCGGCAATGGCAGGTCGCGCGATCCGCCTTCGACCGGGCATCACGGCTCAAACCCGGCGCCCCCGAGGTGGCGGACGGTCTCGCCCGCGCCACAGCCGGCCAGCGTCTGGAGACCATCGCCGACGGCATCCGTCGGGCGCGCGAGCTCGAAGGTCGCGAGGCCTGGCGTGAAGCTGAACGGACCTACTTGGCGGTTTTGGCGATCGACCCCGAGTCCGCCGCAGCGCTCGTGGGGCAACGGCAGGCCGACGGGCGCGCCACCCTCGATGAAAAGCTCGAGTTCTACCTCAGCAACCCTGGGCGTCTCTTGACCCCCGAGGTCTTTGCAGACGCCGCATCCGCCCTCGAGACGGCGCGGGAGACCGATCCAGGCGGCGCCCGTATCGAGTCGCAGATCACCCGCCTCGACGCCCTCCTCGAGCAAGCGTCGACGCCGGTCGCGGTGGTCCTCGAGTCCGATGCGATGACCGATGTCGTGGTCTACCGGGTCGGTCGGTTGGGCGCCTTTACGCGTCACGAGCTCAATCTCAAGCCCGGCGTCTACACCGTGGTTGGCACCCGCGACGGCTACCGCGATGTCCGCCTGCGGTTGGTCGTCACCCCGGGAACGCCGCCGGACCCACTCGTCGTACGGTGCACGGAACGCCTATGAGCATCGTCGTCGCGGTCATCATCGGCGCCGAGCGCCATGTCTTTGCAGCCGAGGACCTGCCCCTGAGTGTGGGCGGCGGGGCCTGCCACATCGCACTGCCCGGCCTCTCTGACGATGGCCCCGTGGCCTACCTGGGCCACGACCGGGGCGAGGTATTCATCCAACCGGCGGAGGAAAGCGCGACCGCGACGCCGGTCACCTGCAACGGTGTTGTTCTGACCGTGTCGCGGTGGCTGGGCGACCACGACGAGATCGGCATCGGCCGGCATCGTCTGCTGTGCGACATCACCGGCGACACCGTGCGGCTCACATTGATGACGACGGCGACCGGGAACGCTGCAGATGCCACCGGCGAGACCGTGCGTCCGCCGATCGCACCCCCGGAGCGGGCCATCACGCCCGCCGATTTCGAGCCCAGGTGGCAGTCACCACCCCGTCGCTCCCGCTTGAGCCTTCGTCCGCGCTCCTTGCTTTTGATGGCGGCGATCGCCCTCCTTGCCGCCGGGGCGTGGTTTGTCTTCACCGCACACGCGATCCGGGTCGAGACCGTACCGGCTGCCGACTCTCTCGAAATTCAAGGCGGCTGGCTGACGCCCAGAATCGGCGGCAGCTACCTCCTGCGTCCCGGGAGCTACACCGTGGCGGCAGAGCTCGCGGGCTATCGCAGCCTTTCGGCGCCACTGGAGGTCGATGCCGACACGCCAGCGGTGGCCGGCTTCACTCTTGAACCCCTTGGCGGCCTCCTGACGATCATCTCGGCGCCCGTGGATGGTGCCGAGATCACCATCGACGGAATCGCTTTCGGCGCCACCCCCGCTACCGACATCGAGCTTGGCGCCGGCGAGCACACGGTGGAAATCAGGGCCCCGCTCTATCTGCCCTACCGGACCACCGTGGTTTTCGAGCCCGGTGATCCGCCGCGCGAGCTGGCGGTCGAGCTGGTGGCCAACTGGGCGCCGATCACCGTCACCACCATCCCAGCCGGTGCAACCGTATCTGTAGACGGCACCGTCCTCGGTGCGACCCCCCTTCACGAGCGAGTGGAGGCCGGCGACCGCGTCCTCGAGATCCGTCGGCGAGGTTTCAAAGATCTGTCCCGACGCCTTCGCCTGACGGCCGGCGAACCCGTCGATCTCGGAAGTCTTCAGCTGGTGCCGGTGGACGGCCGTCTCGCGGTCGTATCCGACCCGGCCGGCGCCTCCGTCACCGTCAACGGCGTCTTTCGTGGCGCGGCCCCGCTCGAGCTCGACCTCGCCCCGGGAGCCACATACGATGTGAGGGTTTCGGCGGCCGGTCACGCGACCTTCACCACCGACGTCGAGATCGTATCGGGTCGGCGATCCGAGGTGCGGGCCGGGCTCGCGATGCTCTCGGGCGAGGTCAGATTCATCTCGCTGCCGCCGCGCGCCGAGCTGTTGATCGACGGCGTGCCGTCCGGATTCACCAACCAGACCCTCGAGCTCGAAGCTCGACCTTATGAAATCGAGATCCGGGTCGAGGGCTACGTTCCATTCCGTACCATCCTCACCCCCGAGCCCGGTCTCCCGCAAGCGGTGCATGCACAGCTCAAGGAGGCGGGTGCCGCCGGTCTGCCTGCGACCATCGAGAGCCCCCAGGGAGTGGAGTTGGTGCTGGTGGGACCCGGACGGTTCACGATGGGCGCCGCCCGTCGCGAGCCCGGTCGTCGCGCCAACGAGGTTCTGCATGAGGTCGAGATCACCCGAGAGTTCTACCTCGCGGTGCGCGAGGTCACGAACAAGGAGTTCCGAGACTTCCGGTCCGAGCACCGCTCCGGATCGGTCGGTAGCTCCAATCTCGAGATCGACCACCACCCTGTCGTCAACGTCACCTGGAATGACGCTGCAAAATACTGCAACTGGCTGTCCGCGCAAGCGGGTCTACCGCCGGTCTATGTCGAACGGAGCGGCTCGATGGTCGCCAGGACCCCGTTTCCTCTGGGTTTCCGGCTCCCGACCGAGGCCGAGTGGGCGTGGGCAGCCCGCTATCCGGACTCGACCGACGCCCGCAAGTACGCTTGGGGCGACTCGCTGCCGGTGCCGGCCGGCGCCGGCAACTACGGCGATTCGGCGAGCGAGTCAACGCTCGGCGGCGCCATCCCCGGCTACAGCGATAGCTACGCGGCTACCGCCCCGGCCGGCAGCTTCCGGGCCAACCCTCTCGGGCTCTATAACCTCGGTGGCAACGTGGCGGAGTGGATCAACGATAACTATGCCGTCACGCCATCGCCACCTGGTGAGATCGCACGCGATCCCACCGGACCGTCGGCGGGGGCGTACCATGTCATCAGAGGCGCAAGCTGGATGGACACCAACGTCACCGAGCTCAGACTGAGCTACCGTGATCACGGCGATCGGGCCCGGCCCGATCTCGGTTTTCGCATAGCGCGCAGCGCACAGTAATCGGAGGAGAACCATGAAACCGATCAAGCGAAATTTGCTCATCACCGGCCTCGCGATCCTGGTCTCCGCGGCGGCGTTGACCGCGGGTTCGCTAGTGGCCGACACCGGCGCACCGCCGCAGGAGACCGCGGAGGCGCCGGCATCGGCCACCCAAGAACCTCTGTCTGAATTTCAACCGACGGAACGCCTCCCCGCCGACAGTGCGGTCGCGTTCCCGACCGATATCTGAGGCCACGATGCGCCGCTCAGACTCGGTGGATTTCTTTTACCAGCTGACCTCGCTGGTGGTGGCCCTGATCATCGTCCATGCGATCTACGTGACCGTGGTTCGACCCCGGGCCGACGCCTTTTGGGCCGAACAGGCGGCCCTGGCGGCGGCCGATCCCGACCACGTCCAGCAGCGGTCGGTGTGGGTGATCGTGCGCGACTTCGAGCAGGAGGCATGCTTTGTGCTCATGCTGTGGGCGATGGCGATCATGGCGTCAAAGGGTGTGACGATCGCCCGCGAAAGCCGACAGCTCGAGGCCAATCTGGTGCCGGTGGCGGACGGGGTACGCATCCTGCCCGAGGACTCGCGGGAGTATGCGCGACAGATCGAGGCCTTGCCGATGAGCGAGCGACGGCTGCTGCTGCCACGGGTGGTGTTGGCCGCGCTGCAACGATTCGGCGCCACCGGCAGCATCCAGGATGCATCCGATACCGCTCGCAGCACCGCCGAGACCGAGTCGGAACGCCTCGACTCCGAGCTCTCGATGGTTCGCTACATCGCCTGGGCCATTCCATCCATCGGTTTTATCGGCACCGTGCGCGGTATCGGCGCAGCCCTCGGCCAGGCCCACCGGGCGGTCGAGGGGGACATCACCGGGGTGACGCGGAACCTCGGCACCGCCTTCAACTCGACCTTTGTCGCCCTCCTGATCTCGATCGTCCTGATGTTCCTCCTTCACCAGCTCCAGCTTCGGCAGGAGCGGTTGGTCCTCGATACCGAGGGATACGTTGACACTCATCTGATCCGCCACCTCCAGGCCGGCGCTGCGCCACCGGAGCGCTCCGGGCGGGGTGCGGCAAGCTGACTGCCGTGGAACGAGCCCACACCTCGATGTCGGCGCTCGAGCTGGTCGACGCCGGGCTCCAGCTCGTGAGCTCA
>CAYPBC010000084.1:0-2334 GCA_964408845.1 uncultured Thermoanaerobaculia bacterium | reverse complement strand
GAGCGCCTCCACTCACGCGCGCATCGCGTCGGGGGGCCGCCAACACGCCGTCGAGCTCGAACGCGACCTCATCATCGACGCCGCCGTTTCCACCTATGACATCTTGTCGTCGGTGGTCTCGGATCACGCCCACCCCGACGGCGCCACCCTGTTGCTGAGTCACCGTGCCGTCGCATTGCCGGGACTTCTCGATCATCTCTCGGGAATCCCCCACCTCAGTATCGTGGCTCTGCATCCCGCGGCCGCCGCCGCCGGCGCTCTGACCCACGCCGACCGCATCCGGTCATCGGGCTCCGCCTTGGAATTCGTGACCCGGCTTCCGGGCCACGATGCGAGGCCGCCGGGGGCGGTCACGGTGGCGGTCACGCCCCCACCCGACGGCGCACGACACCTGCCCACCCATCTCGTGATGGATGGCGTGGCTCACCGCATCGAATCCGAACCACTGACCCTTGATCCCCCTGGGACGGAGGATGACGGGGGCCGCGACCGGCCCCTCGCGACTATTCGTCGTGTCGCCGCCCAGGCAGTCCTCGACGCCCCCGCCGAGGCCGGCGTCACCGTCAACGGCGAGCCGCTCGTGGGCCGGGCGGTCCTGGCCCTCGGAGACCGGCTGCGGCTCGGCGCATCCGACCGCGAGATCCTCGTCGTCACCATGGTGGAGTGAGATATGCGGGCTCGTGACATCACACCGGTCGGGTTGTCGTTTTTGGACGCCATGACCTGCGGTCTCGGGGCGGTCATCCTCCTCTTCATGATCATCAACGCAGCGGTGCGAGACCACACAGTCACGGTCACCAGTGATCTCCGGGCCGAGGTCGATCGGCTCGAGAGCGAGGTTCTGGAGGGGCACCGCAACTTGGTGGAGATTCGCAACGCGATCACCGAGACCGATGACGAACGTGCCCTGACCCAGGGGCTGGCCCGGCGGCTGATCGAGATGCTGAAAGAGATCTACGTCGAGCTCGCAACCTTCGAAGACTCGACCCTCGCCCGCCGCGAGCACATCAATGAATTGCAGACGGACCTCCGATCACTGGAGGAGGACGCGCGCCGGCTCTCAGCCTCTCTGCCGTCTGATGAGACACCCGGCGATCGGGTTCGATCCCACGTCGGTGACGGCGACCGCCAATACCTCACCGGTCTCAAGGTCGGCGGCCGCCACATCCTGATCCTCGTCGACTCATCGGCGAGCATGCTCGGCAGCACCATTGTCAACATCATTCGCCGTCGCAACCTGCCCGACCGGGACAAGGTGCGCGCGGCCAAGTGGCGTCAGACTCTGGCCACGGTCGACTGGCTGGCGACGCAGATTCCGCGCGACAGCCAATTCCAGATATTCGCCTTCAACACCGCGCCGCGGCCGGTGATCCCGGACACCGGCGGGCAGTGGCTCGACGGCTCTGACCGCGAGGTGCTCGATGGCGCCGTGCGGCGGTTGAATGAGATCGTTCCCGGCGACGGCACCAGCCTCTTTCACGCGCTGGCCGTGGCCTCACAGCTCAACCCGCGGCCCGACAACATCATCCTCCTGACCGACGGTCTGCCGACAGTCGGTAAGAGTCCGGCGCGGGCCTCCACGATTTCCGCCCGCCAGCGCGCAAAGCTCTTCAACCGCGCCATCGGCCAGCTGCCGTCCGGGATCCCGGTCAACGTCATCCTCTTCCCCATGGAGGGCGACCCGTTGGCCGCCAGCGCCTTTTGGAAACTGGCGATGACGACCCACGGCTCGTTCATGAGCATCGCCCAGGACTGGCCATGAGAAACCCTCGTCGAGATTTCGAGGTCTTCTCGCTGTCCTTCCTCGACGTCATCTGCTGTGGCTTCGGCGCCATCATCCTGCTCCTGGTACTAACCAAGTTCGGCGAGCCGCGGGCGATCGAAGAGGCCCGGCGCGACCTCGACCGCAGGTTGATTGAGCTCGAGGCCGAGCTCCACGAGATCAGGGGAGAAACCGCGATCCTCGACCGCCGTTTGAAGACCAAGGTGCAACAACTTTCGCAAGAGAAGACTCAGATCGCCCGCTTGCGCGGCGATTTTTCAAAAATCCGGGGCGAGTATGCCGCCAGCCAGGAGCTGTCCGAGGTTCAGGACATCCTCGAGGGGCGGATGTTGGCCGCCCAGCAGGAGCTGACCGACGAGATGCGCCGCCTTCTCGAGGAGAGCCACCGGCGACGCGACCCAGACTCCATGGTCGGCGGCATCCCGGTCGACAGCGAATACATCATCTTCGTCATCGACACCTCGGGCTCCATGGTCCACTACGCCTGGCCGGCTGTGGTCGATAAGATGACCCAGGTCCTCGACACCTACCCCGGGGTCAAGGGTCTGCAG
>CAYPBC010000083.1:0-7290 GCA_964408845.1 uncultured Thermoanaerobaculia bacterium | reverse complement strand
GGGCTGATCACGATCCGCGACATGGACGCTCCTTTCTCAGTTCACGACGAAGAGCGGACCGGTGGTCCGCAGCTCCGGAGTTTGCGCAAACGGCGGCGCGACGATCCGCCGCAGGCCAACGATCGGACACTCGATGTGCTCTCCAGCCAACACCGCGGTCAGGTCTTCTTGCACGGTCATCGCCACCAGCGGTACCTCGGCGAGATGCGCGGTCTCCAGCGCCTGCCGGTAACCGTCGAGGACCACCTCCGGGGTGGTCTCGTCCATCAGATGGGTGTTGGAGATGAGCCCGCTCACCGGCACCCGTCCCACCGCCTCGATCTCGCGAACCATCGCCACCGCGCGTTCTGGATTCGGGGTCGACGGACGGCGGAAGTTGAGTACCAGCAGACACTCGGTGTCGTCAACGGGGATCACATCCGAAAGCGAGCCGAGCACCCGCGCCCCGACGTCGTCACCACCCACATCCATGATCAACCGCATCCGCTCGTCGCGCAGGCTGCTACGGATCTGCGGGACGATGATCGGCAGGTCTGCGTGGACGTTGGCGCCGGTGGGCGCGAGGAGATCGACCCCGGCATCCGCGAGGATCGCCCGCGCCGAGCGGGAGCGAAAGTAGGGCTTGACGACATCGAGATCGGCGAGGGTCACCCTCGACCCGGCGGCGGCGAGATCGAGCGCCCCGTTGAGGGCAATCTCGGTCTTACCGCTGCCAAAGTGGCCAACGAAAACTGTCACCCGTCGCTCGTACATCCACGCTCCCGTTGTGGGGGTTTTCGCGCTGGGGGCCGACCCTGAGGTCAGTACCCCATTCAATCTATGTGAACCTCTTCACGATTGCAAATTCTTTACTGAGACGCAGTTACAGATGGCGGTGTGGCGATTTTATCCTGCACCCCAGAGCAACTTCTGAATTGTTCAGGCGCGAATTCGTCTCGATACGGTTCATTCAATTCATGCAGCCGAGACGGCTGCACCACAAAACCGACCCCGTACCTTTGTGGTGCTGGCGGCCCGCCCGCACATGCCGTCGTTTAACCCTCCCGCTCATCCACCGACATTCGAATGCGGCGGGCGGCACACTCCGCATACCCGGTGCACCGCCGGCAGACGTCGTCGTCGGCAAACCCGAACTCGCTCGGCGCGCAGACGGTGATCGAGGGGTCCCTGGCGGCGTCGAGCTCGGCGAGGAGGGGCTGATCCTCTTCAGCGACGGCGCCGCCCTCGCGCGCGCGGGCATCGGCGGCTCGAACCCTCGGATCCCACGTCAGATTGCGCCCTTCGGCCTGCTCGCTCTCGGTTCTCACCGCGATCTCGGTCTTTCGTTTGTTGAGCGCGAACATGAACTTGCGACGGGTTGGTAAACGGCGGGTGGCGAGGAAGAAGAGATAGCCGGCCGACGTGCCGGCAACGTTGGCAAGACCAGCCACCAGCCCGTAGGAGAGGCTCGAGTAGACGAGAATCGCCGCCGCGACAATCGCAAGGTACTTGACCTTGACCGGAATGATGAAGAAGAGCCGAAATTCAACCTCCGGGTAGAGGGTCGCAAAGGTGAACAACAGACAGGTGCCGAAACCGATGTCGCCAAAGAGCAGCCGACCGAGGGCAACCGCGGTCAACGACGCACCGAAGGTGGCGACGAGCCAGAAGACGAGAAACCTCGGCGAGCCCCAGCTCTCCTCGAGCGGGCGCGCCATGATCCACAGCACGAGCATCGAGATGAAGAACCAGACCATGCTGGTGCCGTGGACGAACTGGTAGGTCACGAGGGTCCACGGCCGCGCCGTGACCAGGCCCGGAATGAGGGCCAGGGCTTGCTGCCCCCCTTCAATCATCGAACCCAGGATGAAGACCGCGAAGTGGGCGAAGATCAGCCCCTCGGTCAGATGCCACTGCTCTCGCTGCATCAGCGTCTCCCCAATCGTCGTTCCATCTCCTGCTGGCTCAAGCGCAGAATGATGGGCCGCCCGTGCGGGCAGCGATATGGGTTGTCGGTCGCGACCAGGTCGGCGAGCAACGCCCGTTGTTCGTCGATCGACAAACGATGGTTGATCTTGATCGCGGCCCGGCACGACAACGAGGCTGCGATCTCCTCCTCGAGCTCGTCGGCCGCGCGTTCGGGGACACCATCGAGGGCGGTCGCGCGATCGAGGATCTCCTCGACGACCCGGTCCACTTCCTCCACCTCCAGCTCGGGCGGCACCGACGACAGCCGGATCGTCCCGTGGCCGAAGATCTCGGCCTCGATACCAACCCTGCTCAACAGCTCGGCCACCGATTCGAACGCAGCCGCGCGCGCCTCCCCGACCTCGATCAGGCGCGGCGTCAGGAGCCCCTGTGAGGGTGTTTCTTCGCCCGCGAGACGACGAAGGATGCGGTCGTAGAGCACCCGTTCATGGGCCACGTGCTGATCGACGATCGCCAGGCCGTGCTCATCCTCGAGGAGCAGGAAGGAGTCGCGGTACTGGCCGATGAGGCGGCCGAAAGGGGTGTCCGCCGGACCGGACTTCGCGCCCGACCGCACGGCGTCTCCCGTGGCGGAGACCGTAGGCCGCAAGGCATCGTCCGCCACCGTCTCGAGTCCCCCACCACCATAGGCCGGATGCTCGAAGAGCGGCGACCCGCCCGCCGCGTACCGTTGCCGGATCAACTCGCCGTATCCTCCTGACGGAGGCGCCGCGACCCCGCCCCACGCCTCGCCCTCCTCGAGTTTTCCGACCGCCACTCGTCCCTGGGACGCCGCCACTCCCTCGCGTACTGCCCGCTCGACCAAGGCAAACACCGACCCCGATCGAGCAAAGCGGACCTCCGCCTTGGCCGGGTGGACGTTGACATCGACCTCGTCCGTGGGCAGCCGGAGGTCGAGGACCACGCGGGCGCCGCCGAAACCGCTCCCCGCGGCTCGCAGCACCCTCATCACGGCGCCCACCAGCAGACGGTCACGCACGACCCGGCCGTTGACGAGGAAGATCAACATCGGGCGGCCCTTGCCGCCGCCGGGGGCGAGGAGACCCTCGACCTCGCCGCCTCCGGCGGCGTGGAAGCGAAAAACCCGGTCGGTCTTCGGCCACAGATCCGTGAGCCGGCGCGAGAAATCGGGAGCAATGGGGGCATCGATCAATGTTCTCTTTGAGTGGCGGAGGGTGAAAGCAACATCTGGGCGCGCCAGGGCCGCACCCCACAGGCCCTCCTGGGCATGCCGCAGCTCGGTTTCCGGCGCCCTCAGGAACTTGCGTCGCGCCGGCATGTTAAAAAAGATATCCCGCACCTCGACCGAGGTCCCCCGCGCCCGCGCAGCGGCGTCCGCCCCCAGAATGCGACCGCCATCCACGGTCACCCGGACCCCACCCTCCGCTGGATCGGCCGAGGTCACCAGTTCAAACCGCGAAACCGCCGCGATCGATGGCAGGGCCTCGCCGCGAAAACCGAGGGTTGCGATGTGGTCGAGCTCACCGGCCGAGCGGATCTTGGAGGTCGCGTGCCGTTCGAGGGCGAGGAGGGCGTCGTCGGGATCCATCCCACAGCCGTCGTCACTCACCCGGATGAGACTGCGGCCGCCGTTCGTCAGATCTACCTCGATCCGCGTCGCGCCGGCATCGAGACTGTTCTCGACCAGCTCCTTGACCACCGATGCCGGACGCTCCACAACCTCACCGGCAGCGATGCGGTTCACGAGATCGTCGGGGAGAACGCGGATCTCAGGCATGGCGAACATCATACCCGTGCCGCCCAGCGCGCCCAGTGATCACTTTCGCCGGCGGCGACTCACGGTTTCTCGAATATCGAGGTGTCGGGTTTTGAGTCCGGTGTGACGACCCGGTTCGGGTCGGCCAGATCCTCGCGAATCAGCAGATCGATGAGATAGTCGCGCACTCCACCACGTCCCCTTTTCTTGTACACGGCGCGCACGGTTCCGGGCTTGAGGCTGATCCCGGTCATGTGCTTGAGGTACTGGCAAAAGACCTTGGAACGGGAGATGAAGGACATGATGAGGAGGATGAGCAGGACCGCAATCAAGACAACCGCACCAAGCTGAAACAGGGCTACAGGTCCGAGATCAATGAAATCCATGCTCGATTTACCTTCCGTCGTTCTCCGGATCGTCGTCGTTGAGCGCGTGCGTCTCGTCGACCTCGCCGAAGTGATTTTCCGGAACCAGCAGCTCGCGTCCCTTCGACCCGGCCAGCGGTCCCACTAAACCCTCCGTTTCCATCATATCCAAGAGTCGCGCCGAGCGGGTGTAACCGAGACGTAATCGGCGCTGGATGTACGACGCAGAGGCCTTACGGGTCTCCACGACGAGACGGGCCGCCTGATCGTACATTGGATCCGACAGCTCCTCGCCGTCCTCCATGACGGTCCGCCGGCCGCCACGATCGGGCGGCCCGAGCGGAGCGTGGGACAGGATGTCGCGTTGGTACTCGGGTTTGCCAAACCGTTTGATGTAGCGCACGACGCTCGCAATCTCCTTTTCCGTGACCAGCGGCCCGTGCAGGCGTATCAGATTGGCGCTGCCCGGTGGCAGAAAGAGCATGTCGCCACGACCCAGGAGGTGCTCGGCGCCCATCGAGTCGAGAATCGTCCTCGAGTCGACTCGCGAGCGCACCTTGTAGGCGATCCGGCACGGGAAGTTGGCCTTGATGATACCGGTGAGAATGTCGACCGAGGGTCTCTGTGTTGCACATATGAGGTGCACGCCGACCGCGCGGGCCTTCTGCGCCAGACGGGTGATCGACTCCTCCACCGCCCTCGACGACGTGATCATGAGGTCCGCCAGCTCGTCTATGATGATGACGATAAAGGGCATGGGCTCGAGCTCGGGGGCGTCGCCATTCCCGTCTTCGGCCAGCTTTTCCCGCGCGCGACGAAGCTGCACCGGGTCGTGCAGGAGCTGGTTGTACTGCTGCAGATTGCGAACTCCGAGCGCTGCGAGCACGCGGTAGCGGTCGTCCATCTCGGCCACCGCCCAGCCGAGGGCGTTGGCCGCCTTCTTCGGGTTGGAGATGATCGGCGTCAACAGGTGGGGAATGTCGCCGTAGACCCCGAGCTCCACCATCTTGGGATCGACGAGGATGAACTTCACCTCGTCGGGTCGCGCCTTGTACAGGATCGACATGATCATCGCATTGAGGCCCACCGACTTTCCGGAGCCGGTAAACCCACCCATGAGGAGGTGCGGCATCCGCGCGAGATCAGTGAAAAACGCCTTGCCGCGGATATCGACCCCGAGGCTGAGGGTCAGCAGCGACTGGGCACGTTGGAACTCGGGCGCCTCGATGAGCTGCCGCAATCGGATGACCTCGGGGTCCGGGCACGGCACCTCGATGCCAACGGTCGCGCGACCGAGAATCCGCTCGATCCGAACCGAATCGGTTCGCAGCGCGAGGGCGAGATCTTCGGACAGGCTCTGGACCGCCGAGATCTTGACCCCGGAGTCGAGCCGAAACTCATACGTCGTAATCACCGGCCCTGTGCGGATATTGACCACCTCGCCACGGACCTTGAACTCCTGGCACTTCAGGGTGATGAGCTTCGACATCTCGATGAGGGCCGCCGAGTCGCGCTCAGGGACATCTTCCATCATCTCCAGGAAGGCTTCTTTGGGAAGGTCGTAGGACTCGAGATCGTCGACGAAGTCGAACTCCTCCTGGATTTCCTTGTGTTTGGGCGCGGCCGCCTTCTTTGCCGCGGTGGCGTGTTTCTCCGCCTTGCCGCGACGGCTGGTCCTCGTCCGCCTGGTCTTTGGTTCGTCGGCCGGTTCTTCGACCATCCGATCCTCGGCCTGTTTGCGTACGATCCGAAATCGTCCCCGCCCTTCGACCTGTTTGACCGTCAGCGATCCCTTGTAGTCGTCACTGCCTTCGATGCGACGAATTTGGCGGTCGATCACCTTCTTCCGGGCGCGCGTCTCCTCCTTCGCCTGCCGCCGCTCGGACCTCTCCCGGCGTCGCTCGAACCAGGAGCCTCGCACCCGTTCCGTGAGACGGTCAGCGAGCGCGCCTGCCGACGCGCCCGACAGCAAGAGCACGCCGAGTATGAGCAGGAACACCAGCACGACGATACCCCCGACCGGCCCGGCAAATCCCCGCAGGAGCTCGGATTCGGCAAGACCCACATATCCACCGGTCGAAATGCGGCCGTCACGGTACGGCATATCGGTGCCGAGGAGGGCGGCAAAGCCCGGGAGGGCGAGCAAAAGCAGGCCCCATCCGGCGGCGGCGAGGCGGGGGTTGACTATCGGCGACTGTCGCAACAGCCTCCACCCGAGCACCGCGGCGGCCACCGGCAGCACGAAGGCCGTCAGACCGAAGAAGCTGAATAATGCTGCCGAAAGGGCCGCGCCGAGCCAGCCGGCGAGATTGTTCGACGTGTCGCGCAGAGTGGAAGCATGGAAGGGACTCGGGTCGAGGGGCGAGTGGGAGACGAGGGCCACGGCGATCAGCAACGCCCCCAGGAGCAGGGCCACCGCGACCGCCTCACGGACCACTCGATGGCGCATCACCGGCCTCCCACAACCAGCGCCACGACCAGAATCCCGAGCGGGATACAGTACCAGGCGAAACGGTGGAAGATGTTGCTTGACACCGTCCTGATCACCACCTGGAGCACGAAGTAGCCGGTGATCCCGGCAGCCAATCCGCCGGCAATGGCCACCAGCCCGAATCCGTTACCGGCAGCGGCCATTCCCGATTGCGTCTCCACGATTTCGACAACGGTCACGGCGGCGATGGCGGGAACGCTGAGAAGGAAGGAGAATCGCGCCGCCCACGACCTCTGCAAGCCTCCACCAAGACCGACCGCGATGGTCACGCCCGAGCGGGACAGACCCGGAAAGATGGCAATCCCCTGCGCAAGGCCCACCAGCACACTCTGCCTCCAGGTGGTCCCACCCTCACCCACCGATCCACCCGGAATGAACCTCGTCGCGGCGACAATCAGGCCGGTCACGATCAGCGCAATCCCGACCCATAAGGGGCGTTCAAAGGCCTGCTCCGCCACATTCCGCAACGGAAGGGCAACGATCGAAGTGGCGGCGGTGCCCACGATCAGCAGGCCGAGCAACCGGCGGCCGACCGCACTGTGAAGCCACTCGGTAATCTGGTGCCGCTCGTACCACACAACCGCAAAGCCGGTGCCGGCGTGGAGGAGTACGTCGAAGATCACTCCCGGTTGCTCGAAGCCCGGGATCAGCATCTGCGCCAACGCCAGATGGCCCGAGGAAGACACTGGAAGAAACTCCGTCACTCCTTGTAGGATGCCCAACAGCACCCCCTGCCACAGCGTCATCCG
>CAYPBC010000082.1:0-7291 GCA_964408845.1 uncultured Thermoanaerobaculia bacterium | reverse complement strand
GAATCGGGATGCCAGGCACCTCCAGTGGACGCGACAGCGCCACGCCGACTGGGGCTTCCCGGCGCCGGCTTCTAGTTGGGGGGCGTCAAATTCGAAATTCGAAATTTCGGCGGGGGCGGTCCGACATTCCTAATTCCTAATTCCTAATTCCTAACTCCAAAATTATTTCCCGTTGACCTCGCGGTGATTTTCTTGCGCTCTGCGGAGCCACGGGCGCCATGTCGGGGAGGCTGCGAGCAGCCGAGTCACCAGGGTCGGTTTCAATCCGCGTTCTTCAAGTGCCTCGAGAAAGACCGGGAGCTCCGTCCAAGGAGGTTCGGCGCGCTCGGTCGCCAGGTGCATGAGGATGATGCCGCCGCCGAGGTGCGGGAATCGCAGCAGGCGTTCCATGATCCTGGGGGAGCTCTGATACAGGGAGGAGTGCTCGTCGGCGACCCAGTCGCGGGAATCGAGGGAGGCGCCCTCCAGCGAGCTCCAGCGCACGTGGAGGTAGCCCATTTCCAAGGCCCAGCCGCGGAGAATCCGGTTTTCCTCCCCGAAGGGTGCACGCCACAACGGTTGCATCCTGCGTCCGGTGGCTGCGGTGAACGCTTTCTCGGTCCTCCTCAGTTCCTCCTGGAACCTGGCTCGGGTCATGCCCGGCAGCAATTGGTGTGTGTGATTCTGTGCGTAGGTCGTCAGATGGGGGTGGGAAAAGGTGTGGTTGCCGATCTCGTGGCCGGCGAGGATGGCGTGGCGAACGATTTCCGGGTAGCGGCGGATGAACTGGCCGGTGACGAAGAACGTGACCCGGAGGTCCCGCTCTTGCAGGAGCTCGAGGAGCTCATCGGTTCGGTTGGAGGAGCCGTTGCCGTCGAAGGTGATGGCGATTCGGGGGCCGGCATCCTGCACCAGCTGCAGAACCGGGGGCGCCGCCACCGGTGTCGGGCCGGAATCGACGGCCGCCGGCCGTCGCAGCGCGTGTTTCGGCGTGAGAGTTTTCGTCGCCGTGGGCGTCAGAGTCGCCGTGGGCGTCGACGTCGCCGCGAATGTCGGTGTCGCGGTCGGGTTGAATATGGGAAGAGGGGGGGGCTCGAGATCGACGACGCCGCGCCCGAGGGGTGCGAGCTGTATCGTGTCGTCCCCTGTTACAAGGCGTGGAATTGCCAACTCGCCTCGGCCGTCATTGTCGAGAGTGAGGACCCCCACGGGCCGGCCTTCGACCATGACCAGGACGGTGCTGTCTGCAGCTCCGCTGGCCTCGATTTGGAAAACCTCACCTTCGACGACGATTTGGCCGGAGAGTTCAACCCCATCGATGGCCGCCGACGACCGGGCGTAGGCGATGCCGCGCTTCACTTCGACAAGCTCGGCGACATGAATGCCGACGGCCGCAATCAGGAGGGCCGACGCGCCGGCCGTCACCGCCATCACCCAGGCCGGGTGCAGCGGCCGTCGTGCGAAATATATCGCCCGGTGACCAAGATCGCGGAAACGACCGGTCAATAGGCACCGTTTATCGCAGTAGACCCGGCCGTTGAACCGGTTCAAGCAGGAGTCACACAGCCACTTTCGGCAGCTGGTGCAGCGCTGGCTCGCCTCCCTGGAGGGATGGTTGGTACAGTTCGAGGTTACCCTCATGGTGCGGAGGGACCGATTTCGAATTCGAGATGACGCTCACCGGATTTCCGGCTAGAATCGTTAAAACTCCGAGGTGGTCTCGCAGTCGACCGGTCTGCGAGGCGGCGTCGGATGGCCGGAGTGCACCGGACCACAAAGGAGCCGAAGGTGTGGAACATACCCAATGCGTTGACCCTGTTTCGCATCTTTCTGGTGCCGCTCCTGGTGGTGGTGTTGCTAACCGAGGTGCCCGACAAGGAGTACTGGGGCCTTGGCATCTTCCTGTTGGCCGCGTTGACCGACGCCCTTGATGGAATTATAGCCCGACGCACAAAGAAGGTCACGACGATCGGGGCGATGCTCGACCCGATCGCCGACAAACTGTTGATGAGCGCTGCGTTTATCTCCTTAGTCGAACTGCAGCAGGTACCGGCGTGGATGGTGACTCTGATTGTCGGGCGGGAGTTCGCGGTCACCGCCCTCCGCATGATCGCCTTGGAGAATGGAGTCGCCATCTCCGCCAACTGGCTCGGTAAGGCCAAGACGACGAGCCAGATCATCACCGTATCGATCCTCATCTTCAGCCTCAATTCAGACCGTTGGCACGTCATCGCGCTGGCCGCCCTGTGGATCACGGTGGCGCTCACGGTCGCTTCCATGGTTGTGTATTTCTGGCAGAACCGTGGGGTGCTGACCCAGGACGCGAAGTGAGCCGAGGCTTGCTGCCCCGGCAGCTGCCTCACTACCTGGTTCGGTTTGGCCGGCTCCACCCGCGGTTGGTCGTGGCGACGGCCATTCTTGCGTGGGTCGCGGCCGGGCTCCTCGCCACGCGGGTCGAGGTAGAGACCGACATCCTGTCGCTCGTGCCCCGCAACAATCCCGTGGTCGAGGGATTCAAGAAGACGGTGGCGAGGTTCGGGTCGGTGGACACCCTCCTGGTCGTGATCCACCTCGATCCGGAACGACCGTTGGAAACGACCATCGACTTCGCCGACAGTCTGGCCGCATCCCTGCGCGATTGGGATCTCATCGACTGGGTCGAGTACCGAGTCGACAGCACGGCCGAGGCGGCGGTGCCTCTGCTCGATCGTGCGACGCTGTTCTTGGATCCTGAGGAGCTTGACGAGGTGCTCGCGGGGCTCGACGACGAGGGACTGAAGGAGACGGCCATACGACTGCGCGCCCAGCTGATGGCGCCGCAGAGCGTGGTCACAAAGAATCTACTTCGTCTCGATCCTTTCGGACTCTTGCCAAAGATCTTGTCCAAGATCCGATTCGGTGGAGTCGGAGTGCGGGTGGATCCGGAAACGGGCTGTCTGATCGATGACGGACGCCGATTTCTCCTGATGATGGCCAAACCGACCGGTCCGGCCCAGGACCTGAAGTTCGACCGAATACTCAAAGCGGGTCTCGCCGAACGGGTTGTCGAAGCCGAGGAGGCGTGGCGCGGGGAGGGTGGCGGCGACGTACCGCCGATGGTGGAATTCACGGGCGGATACGTCGTAGCGCTTGATGACGCCAGACTCATCACCTCGGATATGGTGGTCGGACTGGTGTCGTCCTTGATCGGGGTGATGGCGCTCTTCCTGCTCGCCTTCAGACGTCGCGCCGCGCTGGTGTATGCGTTCTTCCCCCTGGTGACCGGGATCGCTCTTGCCTTCGCCTTCGGCGCCGTCGCCCTCGGTCGCATCAACTCGCTGACCTCCGCCTTCGGCGGGTTGGTGATCGGTCTCGGCATCGACTTCGTCATCGTTCTCTATGCCCGTTACGTGGAAGAACGACGATCCGGCGCCTCACATGAAGAGGCGGTGGACGCCATGGGACGCCTCACCGGCGTCGGTGTGCTCCTCGGTGCGGTCACCACTGCGGCCACCTTCTATGCATTCCTGGTAACCGATTTCGCTGGTCTCTGGGAGCTAGGCCTCCTCACAGGAACCGGGATCCTCCTCCTGGTCGTGACTGTGTTTCTGCTGCTGCCGGCGCTGCTCACCATCATCCAACAACGGGGGCGCGGCGATCGTCCGTTACATCTGCACTCCTTTGGGTCGGATCTCTTGTTTCGGGCGAGTATGCGGCGGCCCGGGTTGACGATCGTCGCAGCCGCCATGATCACCCTTGTCCTCGGATTCGGCATCAGCCGACTGAAGTGGGACGACGACTTTCGCAACATGCGCTCCGGAGACAACC
Source organism: uncultured Thermoanaerobaculia bacterium (assembly GCA_964408845.1). Lineage (GTDB taxonomy): Bacteria > Acidobacteriota > Thermoanaerobaculia > Thermoanaerobaculales > Sulfomarinibacteraceae > Sulfomarinibacter. The sequence continues at coordinate 3,505 of CAYPBC010000082.1, read as the reverse complement.
GCGCGATCCAGCTCCGTCAGGAGGTGATGGACGCCTTCGATCTCAGATTTTCGCCGATGGTGCTGCGCTGTGACGGCGCCGACGAGACCGAGGCGCTGGCCGGGTGCCGCGCGATCCTTCCCGAGCTCGAGGGGCTGGTGGATGGGGAGAATCTTGCCGGTGTCGACACCATCGCCGGAATCATCCCCCCACGAGCGGTGCAGGAGGAGTTGATCGCTCGTCTGGAGGAGGCTGCGCCGGCCCTCGAAGGGGTGCGCGGTCGCTTCGAGATAGCGCTGAGATCAAAGGGTCTCAACCCGCCGGCGTTCAGCGACGGAATTGAGATTTTCATGACGGCCCTCAATCGGCGTCAGCCCCTCTCGCTTGTCGATCTCGAGGGTACTCCGCTGGCCCGAGTGGTGGACCGCTATGTGGCGGCCGGCGACGGTGAGGTCTCCGCCGCCATCTATCTCTATCCGCCGGTGGGAGAATGGAGGAGGGGCGCCTCACCGGCCCTCCAGGCGCTCATATCCGGATACCCTGGAATGGTGCTGGCGGGGCCCAACATCATCTCGGCGGAGCTGCGTAGGATCGTCTGGGACGACGCTCTCAAGGCGGCGGTCCTCGGCATGATCGTCGTCTTTATCCTCATGTGGGTGGACCTCGGCGGGCCGCTGCGAGCACTGCTGGCCCTTCTGCCGCTCGCCGTGGGCATGGTCTGGATGCTTGGTGCAATGGGATTGCTGGGATTGCGGCTCAACTTTTTCAACATCTTCGTCCTTACGATGATCATCGGGATCGGGGTCGATTACGGCGTCCACCTCCTCCACCGGTGGTATGAATCGGGGGGCGACCGCGAGGCATTGGCAGAGACCGCCAAGGCGATCGCGGTGGCCGCGCTGACGACGATGGTAGGGTTTGGCTCTCTGGTGCTGTCCCATTATCCTGGCTTGCGATCGGTGGGTGCGGCCGCGATACTGGGGGCGTTCTCGACGGCCGTGCTCGGCATCACGCTATTACCGGCCCTGTTGTCGACAAAGGAGCACTCATGATCCGAAAACTCCGCGCAAATGAGCTGGTCTGGCGGTGTCCGAAGAGCTGGCTGCCGCGAAAAAATTCGACCTCCATCAAACCGGCATCGACGATCGTTGCCCAGGATCGGGCGGTGGATGCCATCGCCTTTGGCCTCGCCATGCGTGGGATCGGCTTCAACGTCTTCGTCACCGGCTTGTCCGGCACGGGCCGCCTGACCACGATCAAGAGCTTTGTCGAACGACTGGCTGAATCGGGGGAGAAATCGGACGACATCTGCTTCGTCTTCAACTTCCGCAAGCCGGAGGAGCCGCGCGCGATCTTCCTCGAGGCGGGCGCGGGATGCCGGCTCAAGGAGGGGATGGACGACCTCGTCCACGAGCTGTCGGAAAACCTGCCCGCGATTCTCAACGACAGTGAATTCCGTTCGCGGATCGAGCGCGCGGTCGAGCCGCTGCAGCGTCAGGAGCGCGAGCTCATCGAGACCTTTGAAAAGGAGGTGATCGACGCCGGTTTCGTGCTGGTGCAGGTGCAGGCGGGGATGGTGACTCGTCCCGAGATCCTGCCGGTGGTCAAGGAAGAGCCGACGCCGTTGGAAAAGCTCGCCGAGCTCGAAAAGGAGGGTGGGCTCGAGCCCGAGGAGATCGAGAGCCTGCGAGAACACCACGGTCGGTTGACCGAGAAATTCCGGGACGTGTTCCAGGAGGTTGCGGAGATCCGCCGCATGGTCCAGAAGCGGGTGGAGGACGTGCGAATGAAACTGCTCCAGCCCGCATTCGAGTCAGCGGTCGACCGGATTCGCAAGACCGTGGACGACGAACGAGTCGACCCCTATCTCGATCAGGTGGCTGCCGATTTGTCGGAGAATCTCGGGCTGTTCATGATTTCCGAGGACGATATGCCGTCGGCCGAGGTGGACCCCTTTCTGCGCTGGCGGGTCAACGTGGTGGTCGACAACGCCGATCTCAGCGGACGACCCGTGATCATGGAGACCGAGCCGACGTACACCAATGTCTTCGGCACCGTCGAACGCACCCTGACCCAAAGCGGCGAGGCCACGACCTCGTTCATGCGCATTCGCGCCGGCTCTCTGCTGCGCGCCAACGGCGGATTCCTGGTCCTCAACGCGGACGATGTGCTGATGGAGCCCAGAGTGTGGCCGGGGCTCAAGCGGGCCCTCAAATACCGGCGTGTGCAAATTCAGTCGATCGAGAGCCTGATGTTTGGTGCGGCGGTGCTCAAGCCGGAACCGGTGCCGATAGATGTCAAGGTGGTGATCATCGGCAGCCGTGCCATCTACGATTTCCTCTACCGTCATGACTCGGACTTTTCGAAGATTTTCAAGGTCCTGGCTGACTTCGACAACGTGTTGGAGGCGACGCGCAATCACGCCCGGGATCTGCTCTCCGTCTTGAGAAGGGTCACGTTGGAGGAAGACCTTCACGAGCTCGATCGCAGCGGCATGGCGGCCATTCTCGAGAAGGCGGTTCGGATGGGGGGTTGGCGTCGTCGTTTTTCGAGTCGATTCTCCGATCTTTCGGATCTTCTCAGGGAATCGTCATACCAGGCGGACCTCGAGGGCCGGGAGCTGATCTCAGACGACCACGTCGCTGCAGCCGGCGCGGCACGCCGCCGACGTCACTCGCTCAGCGAGGACCGGTCGCACGACCTCATCAACGAAGGAGTCGTTCGCGTGGAGACGACCGGCGCCGTGGTCGGTCAGGTGAATGGACTCGCGGTCTATGATCTCGGGCATCATCGTTTCGGCAAACCGACGCGCATCACGGCGCAGGTAGGGCTCGGTCGCGAGGGCGTGATCAATGTCGAGCGTCAGGCTGGGCTCTCGGGACCCACCTACGACAAGGGTGTGAGCATTCTCACGGGTTTTCTGCGCGGGACGTTTGCCGAAACGTCGCCGCTGACCATGAGCTGCTCCGTGACCTTCGAGCAGTCGTACGGCGGCATCGACGGTGACTCGGCGTCCTCCACCGAGGTCTACGCGATTCTGTCCTCTCTATCCGGGTTGCCCTTGCGGCAGGATGTCGCGGTCACGGGTTCGGTCGACCAGTTCGGAAACGTCCAGGCCATCGGCGGAGTGAATGAGAAGATCGAAGGCTTCTTCCGGGTCTGTTCGACAGCGGGACTGACCGGCGATCAGGGCGTCATGATCCCGGCCGCGAACGTAGGCGATCTCCAACTCTCCGACGAGGTGGCGGCCGTGGTAAAGGACGGCCGGTTCAACGTTTGGGCGGTCGATTCCGTCGAGGACGGAATCAAGCTGCTGACCGGGAAACCGGCCGGCACGCGAGATAACGAAGGCCGGTGGACCAAGGGCAGCGTGTTTGCACTCTGTCAGGAGCGTCTTGACGAGATGGTTAGCCTGATGCGAAAAGCCGCCAAGGGAGAGCAGAAGGACAACGAGGGCTAGCCCGCATATCTCACCACGTCACGTCGCGAGGCCGGCGAGATATCGTGAGATGTGGCGTTTTCGACC
>CAYPBC010000081.1:0-7391 GCA_964408845.1 uncultured Thermoanaerobaculia bacterium | reverse complement strand
AGGAGGGTCGTCGTGCTCAAGAAGGTCCCCAACGTCTTCGTGATCGTGTTCTCGCTCATTGTCCTCGCAGCGGTGCTGACCTGGATCGTACCGGGAGGGGCGTTTGACCGCGAAGATGTGATGGGGGGTGGTTCGATGACATCGGTGGTGATCGCGGGCTCCTACCACGCCGAACCGCACCGTCCACAGTTTCTACAAGTCTTTACGGCGCCGATCAACGGCGCACTCCGGCTTGCGGAGATCATCTTTTTCATCTTCATGGTCGGCGGGTCCTTCTACATTCTCAACGAGACGGGCGCCATCGCCGCCGGCATCCGGCAGCTCGTGCGGATGTTGCGCGGGCGCGAGTTCCTGGTGATCCCCATCGTCATGACGGTGTTTTCTCTCTTTGGTGCGACATTCGGCATGTGCGAGGAGGCGATTCCATTCGTTCTCATCTTCGTGCCGCTCGCGCTCGCCCTCGGCTACGACTCGCTGGTTGGGGTCAGCCTCTCCTTTCTCGCGGCCGGGGTCGGCTTCGCCGGCGCCTTCTTCAACCCGTTCACGGTTCAGATCGCGCAGGGGATCGCCGGCATCCAACCGGTGTCGGGCTGGCAGTACCGTGTTGTTGTGTGGTTCGTCGCCACCACCGCCACGATTATCTGGGTGATGGTATATGCCGCGCGGGTCAAGGCCGACCCGTCGCGGAGCCCGATGTACGAAGCCGATCGACAGCGCCGCCGGGAGGTCCTCGCCCAACAGCAGGAGCTGACCACGTTCACCTGGCGCGACGGTGTGAGCCTGGCGATTCTCCTGATCGGGATCGTGGTGATGATGCTCGGCGTCGCCCTCTGGAAGTGGTACATCGTGGAGCTTGCGGGGCTCTTCTTCGCCATGGGTCTGCTGGCGGGGATCGTGTCCGGGATGAGTGGCGACAAGCTCGCCGCCACCTTCATCAGCGGATGCAAGGACATCTCCGGGGCGGCGCTCATCGTCGGTTTCGCCGGCGGGATCATCGTTGTGCTCGAGGCCGGGAACATCATGGATACGCTCCTCTTCGCGATGAGCTCGGTGACCTCCCGGCTCCCATCATTGGCGACCGCTTACTCGATGTATGCGATGCAGCTGGCGGTCAACTTCTTCATCCCGTCAGGCTCCACCCAGGCGGCGTTGGTGATGCCGATCATGGCGCCGTTGGCCGACCTCTCCGGTATTACGCGCCAGACCGCGGTGCTCGCCTACCAGCTCGGCGACGGTTTCACCAACATGATCATCCCGACCTCGGGCGTGACCCTCGGCACCCTCGCGCTGGCGAAGATCCCATACGAGAAGTGGTTTCGGTGGAATCTTCCGATGCAGGGCATGTTTATCCTGATGTCGCTGCTCTTCCTCGTGTGGCCGGTGCTCTCTGGCTGGAAGTGAGGTGAGCCCGTCTCCATCTCCGTGCCCGATGGGCCGCCCTTCGGGCAAGGAGACGGGTTGGCTACAGCTCCCGCAGAGCAGGGGCGACCTGCATTCTTGCCGCTCTCACCGCAGGTAGAACGCCGCCCACGAGCCCCATCAGCAAAGCGAAAGCAATGCCGGCGATCAACAATCCGGGTGTGACCTGGAAGGCGAACGCCAGATGTGAGAAGGTCTGCCAGTTCATCGTGCCGGCAGTGAAACCGTTGAGCGGGAGAACTGCAATGCAGCCGAGGACGCCCCCAATGAGGGCGACGAGCATCGACTCGAACATGAAGGACAGCACGACCGACCCGCCGCCGAAACCGAGGGCGCGCATCGTAGCGATCTCGCGGGACCGCGCCGCGACCGCCGAGTACATGGTGTTAAGCGCGCCGAACACGGCGCCGATCGCCATCACAAACGCGACCAGAAAGCCGAGGACCCGAATCAGGGTGCTCACCATCTGCGACTGACGAGCGTAGTACTCCTGCTCGCGCTCAACCTGGACAGTGAGCCGGGGATCGGATGTGAGGGTGTCTTTCAGGGCATCGAAATCGGTCGGCGACGTCATACGCACCGTGACCGAACTGGCCACCGTGGCCGGCCGTTTGAATGCCTGCGCGAGGACCGTGTGATCGCACCAGATCTCCGAATCGAAGGCCGAACCGCCTGCATCGAAGATCCCCACCACCTGCCAGTCCTGTCCGCCGAAGCTCACGGTGGATCCGAGGTCGAGGCCGCGGTAGGCTTCAACCGCGTTCGAGCCGACGACCAGCTCCGCCAAACCCTCGTTGAAGAACCGGCCCCTTGTGATCGCCACCGACGGCCGGACGTCGAGGACGACGGGTGTCATGCCGCGGATCTGGACGTTGGCATCGGTTCCGCTCTTCATCAGCTGAAACGCCCCGATGACCACGATCTCCGGGCTGGAAAGAGGCACTCCGGCGGAGTTGCGGGCTACCTCGGGTGCATCGGCGATCACCCGCAATTGGTCGAGGGACACCCCGCTGTCCATTTCTGAGCTGGCGCCGGCCCGGCGGATGATGGCATTGGATGTCGAACCCGAGGAGATGAGAGTCGCCTGGAAGCCTTTCGCCATGGCGAGCATGGCGACGAAAACGCCGACCGTGCCCGCGATGCCGATCACCGACACCACCGCGGCCTTCCATCTGGCTGTGACCGAACGAAGATTGTAGGAGACGGGAATTGCCATCACACCCTCCGCAGTGCGTCGACGATACGCAGTTTCATCGCCATCATTGCCGGTATGGTTCCGGCGAACAGCCCTACGAACAGCGCGATTCCGATGCCCGAAGCCATCTGGCGGCCCGAGATGAAAAACACCGGCAACATCCCCCCGGTGGGGTCGCCCCCCATCGTGAAGAGTTTGGCAAGCCCGATTCCGATCGTCCCGCCGACCAGCGCGATCACGAGCGCCTCGGCCAGAACGAGAAACAGGACGGTGGTGTCGCCGAACCCGAGGGTCTTGAGGACCCCGAGTTCGGGCACTCTCTCACGGACAGCCATGGCCATCGTGTTCCCTGTGACCAGGAGCAGGGTGAACAAGACCACCACGCCGATCGACAGGATGAGCACCCGGATGTTGCCGATCTGCTTGGCAAAGCCCGCGGCAAAGGCCTGCTCGGTTTCGGTGGACGTCTCATACGCGGAATTGGCGAAACGCGTGTCGACCTCCTGGCTGACCGCGACGGCGTTGTCAGGACTGTCGATCTGGACGGTGTACCAACCGACCGTCCCACCGCCGAACGAGGTCTGCCGCCGCTCCTCAAGGTACTTCCAGTGGAACCAGAACGTGGACTCGTCGTCGCCCTGACGCGATCCTTCGTAGATCGCGCGGATGTTGAAATCCCAGGTGCCCGACCAGATGGTGCCCTGAATCGGGATCCGATCACCCAACTTCCAGCCGAAACGGTCGGCCGTCGTCTTGCCGACGACGGCACCTTCGCGGTCCGCCAGGAACGCCTGCCACTGGTCATCTGCAAACAGGAATTCGGGAAAGACCTGCCGGTAGGTCTCGGTATCCACGGCGAACTGAGGGAAGAAATTCTTCTGGTCCTGGTAGATGCCGCCGAACCAGGTGGCAAAGGTCGCCTCGGTCACGTGATCCATCTGGCGAAGACGTTCCTGGTACGCCAGGGGCAAGGGCATGATCAGCGACGTCTTGTTGCGGACGATCAACCGATCAGCGCCGGCGACGTCGACACCCGCATTGAGAGCGGTCTCGATGGCGACCAGGAGACCGAACAGAAAGAGGGCGACCGCGATCGAGCCCACTGTGAGGATCGTGCGGGTCTTCTTTCGAAAGAGATTCTTGAAGATGAACGGAAGGTACTTCATGAAGCGGCCGCCTCGTCCATGGCCTCCACCAGAGCGCCTTTTTCGAGATGGAGAACCACGTCGGCTCGCTCGGCCGCCAGCGGGTCGTGCGTCACCATCAGGATGGTCTTGCCGTGGTCCGCCTCCAGGCTGGTCAGCAGGTCGAGGATCTCCTCGGCGGATTTTCGGTCGAGATCGCCCGTCGGTTCGTCGCACAGGAGAAAGGTTGGATCGGTCACGATGGCTCGAGCAATCGCGACCCGTTGTTCCTGGCCACCCGAGAGCTGGCGCGGGTAATGGTTGATGCGGTCCGGCAGACCAGTCAGGGTCAAAGCTGTCATGACGTGACGACGGCGTTGGGCCTTCGACAGCTTGGTCAGCAACAGCGGGAGCTCGACGTTCTGGAAGGCGGTCAGCACCGGGATCAGGTTGTACATCTGGAAAATGAAACCGACGTGCCTCGCCCGCCATGAGGCGAGGTTTTTGCCCGACATGTGGGTGATCTCGTCGCCGTCGACGGTCACCGTGCCAGCGGTAGGGGTGTCGAGACCGCCGAGCAGATTGAGCAGGGTGGTCTTGCCAGAACCACTGGGGCCCATGAAGGCCACGAAGTCGCCCCTCTCCACATCCAGATTCAGGCCCTGGAGGACGTCGATCGACTCGTTGCCACGGTGGTAGACCTTGTTGAGGTTACGGACTCGAATCAGGCTCTCTCCTCGATCCACTCCATCGACACTGACCATGCTGCTGTCTCCTCTACTTCCTGATCCGGACACGGCCGCCGTTGGTGAGGCCGTCCGGGCCGCTGACCACAATTGTCTCGCCCGGGACGACGCCGGCCATGATCTCGACATCCGAGCCCACGGTGCGCCCGATGCTGACCGCTCGGCGATCGACAATTTCATCTTTGACGACGAACACCACCGTCTTGCCGTCCTGGTTGCGGATGGCCGCCTGCGAGACCATGGACTGGGCCCGCGTATCGGCCGCCCCTTCTTCGACGGTTTCTTGAAAGGCGACCTTGACCCCCATATCGGGCAGGATCCTGGGGTCGAGTTCGTCAAAGGTCAGGCGAACCTTGACCGTCGCCTTCTGGCGATCGGCGGTCGGGATGATGGTGCGAACTGTAGCCGGGATGTGCCAGTCCGGGTAGGCATCCAGGACCGCGTCAGCCGGTTGCCCAGGAAAGACCTTGGCGATGTGCGATTCGTTGACGTCGACTTCAATCTCCAGCGATGTCATGTCGACGATCGTGGAAATGCCCGTGCGGGTGAAGCCGCCGCCGGCCGAAACCGGTGAGACCATTTCACCGGGTTGTGCGTCCTTGGACACCGCGATGCCGGCGAAGGGCGCCTTGATGGTGTAATTTTCGAGGTCCTGGGCGGACACCGCCAATTGTGCATTGGCGGCCTCGAGAGAGGCCTGGGCCACTCGGAGTTTGGCGCGGAGGGCATCCACTGCGGCGGTGGCGGAGTCGAAATCCTGCACGCTGGCCACACCCTGCGCCCGGAGATCCTGGATACGGTGCAAGGTGCGTTTGGCGTCGGCAAGATTGACCTGCAACTCGTCGATTCCGGCATTCGCAACCTCGCGTTCGGCTCGGATCGCCTCGTATCTGCGCCGCGCGTCCGAGTCGTCGAGCCGGGCCAACACCTGGCCCTCTTCGACAATCATCCCCTCGTCTACGAGCACTTCGGTGACCTTGCCCGTGATCTTGGCGGAGACCGTCGCCTTCCGGCGGGGCTCCACGTAGCCCGAAGCGTTGAGAACGGTCGTGGCACCGCCGGTCGCCGCGGGCCGCGCCACGGCCACTTCGACTTCCGGCGCCGATCGTCCGCCGATTATGAGTACTGTGATGACCGCCAGGGTCACCAGTACTGCAGCGGCGATCAATACGAGACGCCGGTTCCCGCTATCGCCGGTTTTCGCCTGGCGATCGATCTTGAGGTCCGAGAGGTTGGGTTTGGATGTTGCCGTCATTTTGCGTCCTACATAGTGCTGAACTGCAGATTCTCTCCACTTGTTCCCACGGTGATGTGATTGACGCCGGATTCTAGCACCGCTTACGGCGCCCATCCGCGCGAGTTTTGCCCGCAGATCACGCAGATCACGCAGATGACGCAGATCCGGGCCCGGAAGAAAACGCAAAGGCGCAAAGGCGCAGAGGAGTGGTGCCTGCGTGGGCGAGGTTGCCCGGAGTGGTGTGGCGGAAACGCCGGCTCTCGCTTGCTTCCGGTGCGAAGCCCGTCTACTCCGTACGCAAGCGTTCGTCGCTGCCGGTCTTCCCACCGGCCCTTTTTGTGTCCTTGCGCCTTTGCGTCTTTGCGCTTATCTGCGGTGTGATCGGGTGGGTGGGTTTGGCGTTGAATCGGGTCGATGCCTATCCGGGTCAATCTGGGTGATCTGTGGACCGTCCGTCCGATTCGGTCAATGAAAGTCATGGCTTGCCACTGCGGCGTCGGCGTGGACGGCCTCGAAGCGCCGCGCCTTGACCGAGATGGTGCCGTCCTGCTTCTGGAGCGGGCCTTCGACCAGCATCACCGGTGTGGCGACGATGAAGGCGCGGTGCTTCTGATAAAGATCGGGGCGGATGATGGCCTGGACCATCCCCGTCTCGTCCTCCATGGTCAGAAAGACGAAGCCCTTGGCTGTGCCGGGGCGCTGGCGCACGATCACGGCGCCCGCTACCCGCACGATCGCGCCGTCGTCGATGGCGTCCAGCGCCGCCGTCGGCACCGCCCCACGGCGATTCATCTCCTCGCGCATGTAGGCCATGAGGTGGGGGCCGGTTGTGAGGTGGAGCCCGGCGTAGTCGGCGACGGTCTCGTCGAGTGGAGCCATCTCATCGAGCGGCGACTCCTTTTCCGGCGGCAGGTCGGCAAACAGAGGCCCACGCCGGCCCGCCACCTCCGAGACCTGCCACAGGGCCTCGCGCCGGCTCAAACCGAGCGAGGCCAGGGCGCCGACGTGGGCCAGCCGCTCGAGCTGTTCCGAGGAGAGCCCACAGCGCTGGGCGAGGTGGGCGGGGTCGGAAAACGGTGCCCGCGCTCGTTCGGCCTCGATGGTCTCGCCGGCGGCGCGGTGGAGGCCGTGCACCCAGCGCAGACCGATACGCACTCCGCCTTTCTCCCAGCCGCAGCGCCACGTAGAGAGGTTGATGTCCACCGGCAGGAAACGGACCCCGCGGCGTTGGCCGTCCTTGACCAGGGTGGCGGGGTGGTAAAAGCCCATCGGCCAGGCGTTGAGGAGGCAGGCGTAGAAGGCCGCCGGGTGATGGGTCTTGAGATAGGCGGAGGCATAGACCAGGAGGGCGAAGCTCGCGGAGTGGGACTCGGGGAAGCCGTAGAGGGCGAAGGAGGTGATCGAGCGCACGACCTCGTCCTGGGCGGCGCCGGTGATGCCGCGCCGGCTCATGCCGCTGCGCAGGCGTTTCTCGATCACCCCCATCCGTTCTCGCGAGCGCTTGAAGCCCATTGCCCGCCTGAGCTCCTCGGCCTCGCCGCCGGAAAAGCCGGCGGCCTCCATGGCCATGCGCAGGAGCTGCTCCTGAAACAGCGGCACGCCGAGGGTGCGCTTCAGGATCGGCTCCAGACAGGGGTGGGCGTAGGTCACCGCCTCGCGGCCCTGACGAC
>CAYPBC010000080.1:0-7438 GCA_964408845.1 uncultured Thermoanaerobaculia bacterium | reverse complement strand
CGACGGTACCGGCAACCAGGGTGTGAAGCCCGCAGACGGCACCGGCAACGGTTCCCCCGGCCAGCTCGGCGCCGGTAAGGCCGACGGCAAAGCAAACGGCAAAGCAAACGGCAAGGCCAACGGCAAGGCCAATGGTAAGGCTACAAAGAACGGTAAGGGCAACTCCGGATCGAACGGGTCCGGCAGCGGCACTCGCACCCAGTCACGTGCGAGGGATCTCAGCGGTTCGGGTTCAGGCAGCTGCACGGGATCAGGCTCCGGATCCCATGGTTCCGGTGGCGGCTCCGGCGGATCCAAGGGTGGTGGACGCCGTTAAACGCCACCCAACCCCTCTCTCCGGCCCCGCTCCTCAAGAGCGGGGCCGTTTTTTCGTCATCGGCGTCACACAGACGATTGTTCCACTCTAAGCCCGCTCTTCTCACCGGGTTTCGTAGCGAGGGCGGCGAAGCGCAAGTATCCGCTGGGTTTGTCGCGAATCGGGCGACGCAGTCGTAGTCGCGCTACGTCGAGGGGCACGGTTTGAGACAAGCACAGCGGGACGCCGCGATTCGCCGTCCGCAGTAGACACTCGGTGAGAAGTGCGGGTTAGTGCACAACCTCCGCCGGCGCGTCTCCACCCCATCTCAGGTAGAGCACCGGCAGCACCATCAGGGTCAGCAGGGTCGAGGTCACCACCCCGAAGACCACCACCACAGCCAACGGCCGCTGGACCTCGGAACCGACACCGCTCGCCCATACCAATGGCACCAGTCCGAGCGCTGTGGTGGCCGCGGTCATCAGGACCGGACGCAGCCGCAGCTCGGCGCCCTCGAGCACCGCCTCCAGCCGTGGCATTCCCTCCGCCTCGAGATTGCGGAAGAATTCCACCATCACCAGCCCGTTGAGAACCGCGATGCCGAACAGCGCGATGAAACCCACCGACGCCGAGACCGAGAGGTAGAGACCGAAGAGCTTGAGCCCGACGATCCCACCCACCAGGGCTAGGGGAATGTTGACGAGAATCAGCAATACCGGTCGAGTCGACCGGAAGTTGAGGTACAGAAGAATGAAGATCAGAACCAGGACCACCGGGACCATGACCCGAAGACGCGCCATGGCTCGCTGCTGCTGCTCGAACTGGCCGCCCCAGGTGACGAAGTAGCCGGTGGGAAGGACCAACTTCTCCCCCAGCCGCTGCTGCGCCTCCTCCACAAACCCGCCGATGTCGCGGTCGACCACGTTGAGCTCGACCACCACTCGGCGTTTGCCGTCCTCACGGGAGATTTGCGCCGGTCCCTCCACGACCTCGAAATCGGCCACTTCGCGCAGTAGCACCCGCGCGCCGCCCGGGTTCGAAAGCGGCAGGTCACGCAGGTTCTCCACCTCGGCGGTGAATGACCGTGGCAGCCGCACCACCACGTCGGTTCGCCGGTCACCCTCCGGCACAGTGGTCACCACCCGGCCACCGATAGCGGTCTCGATCAATGCCCTCACCTGCGCGAAACTGATCCCCATTCGCGACAGCCGCTGCCGGTCCATGACGATCTGCAGGTAGCCGAGGCCCTCCACGGCCTCGACCTTGACGTCCGCTGCCCCGCGAATGTCGGAGATGATCTCCGACGCCCGGTCGCCGAGCACTGCCAGTTCGTGGAGGTCATCGCCGAAGATCTTGACCGCGATCTGCGATTTGACGCCCGAAAGCAGCTCATCCACCCGCATCTGGATGGGCTGCGTGTAGCCGAAATCCACCCCGGGAATGGTTGCGAGCTTTTCCCGAATCGCAGCAACGAGACCTTCCTTGGTTTGCGCCGTCGTCCACTCCGAACGCGGCGCCAACAGCACGTAGGTATCGCTCTCACCGACACCCATGGGGTCTGACGATATGTCCGAACGGCCGGTGCGGCTCACAACATGCCGGACCTCGGGCAACTCCATGATGGTCTTTTCGATCAGCTCCACCGTCTTCAACGACTGCTCGAGCGAGACCGAAGGGATCTGAAACGGCTGCACGACGATCGAGCCTTCGTCCATGGTCGGCAGGAACTCGGTGCCCAACGTCGGTACCAGCGCGGCGGCTACCACGAGCAGCCCGGCCGCGGTGCCGAGTACCATCCACGGGTGGTCGAGGGCCCAACGGAGATGGGGCCTGTACATCCTTCGCACCACATCCGCCGGGTGCGGGATCTTCCCACCGCCGAATACCGAGACCGGTTTGAGGATCAACGACCCAAGAACGGGGATGATGGTCATGGTGAGTATCAGAGAACAGCCAAGGGCAATGCCGATGGTATAGGCCAACGGCGCGAACATCTTGCCCTCCACGCCTTGCAGCGACGCGATCGGGATGAACACCACGATGATCACCGCCACACCAAAGGTCACGGGCCGAGCCACCTCGGTGGCCGCCTGGCACATCAGGCCGCAACGTTCCCGTCCAGCGTCCTTCGGACGCGCAAGCAACCGGACCGCGTTCTCCACCAGCACAATGGCGCCGTCACCAAGCATACCGATGGCGATGGCGAGCCCGGACAGAGTCATGAGGTTGAGCGACATGCCGAAAAGGCCCATCACGAGGAAGGTGGCGAGAGCCGCCATCGGTAACTGCAGCGCCACCAGCACCGACGACCGGAGGTGGCCCATGAAGAAGAGCAGAACCAACAGCACTAGCATGGCACCTTGCAGCAGCGCGCCCCGCACGGTGCCGAGGGCCGTGGTCACCAGCTCGTTGCGATCGTAAAAGGGCACAATTTCCACATCCGGCGGCAGCGACTGCCGGGCCAGCTCGAGCTTCTCCCGCACCCCGTTCACCACGTCGCGGCCCGACCCACCGCGCAGCATGAGCACGATGCCGGCTACGGTCTCGCCACGACCGTCTCGGCTGATGGCGCCCTGACGGATCTCGGGTGCGAACTCCACTTCGGCCACCTGCCGGAGCAGGACCGGCACGTTGTTGCGGTACGCGACCACGGTGCTTTCGAGGTCTTCGCGGTTTCTGATCCAGCCGTCTCCGCGAACCACGAACTGCTCGCCGCCTCGCTCGACAAAGGCACCGCCGGCGACGCCGTTATTGGCGGCTACGGCCGCCGCGAGTTCCTCGAGGCCAAGCCCGTATTGACGCAGTGCCATGGGATCAGCCACAACGTGGAACTGACGGACATAGCCCCCGAACGAGTCAACGCCGGCAACACCCGGCACGGTGCGGAGAATGGGCCGCAACACCCAGTCCTGGAGCGTGCGTAGCTCCATCAGATCCCGGTCCGGGCTCTCCAGGGTGTACTGGAAGACCTCACCGAGACCGGTCGAAATGGGCCCAAGGTTGCTGGTGGTGCCCTCGGGCAGCTCGCGCTGCACCGAGAAGATCCGCTCGAGGACCAGCTGGCGGGCAAAGTAAATATCGGTCCCATCCTCGAAAACCACGGTGACCATCGAGAGACCGAACTTGGAGAGCGAGCGCACCTCGGTCGAGTGCGGAAGACCCGCGCACGACTGCTCGATGGGGTAGGTCACGAGCTGCTCGATCTCGAGCGGCGACAGGGTCGTGGCCTGTGAGATTACGGTCACCTGAATGTTGGTCACATCTGGGAAGGCGTCGATGGGGAGCTGGAGGAATGACATCCATCCGGCGGCGATCAGGAGCACCGCCAGCAGTATCACCACCAGACGGTGAGCGAGGGAGAGCTCGACCAGTCGATGCATCTCAGTCCTCCCCACCCTCGGATTTCACCAACGCCGATTTGATCAAGAACACCCCGGCCACCGCGATTTCCTCACCGGCAGCCAGACCCTCCACGACCTCGTACCGATCGCCGTCACGTTGGCCGAGCCTGACAGGACGAACGGTGAACTCGTCTGCACCGGAAGCCACAAAAACCGCGTCGCCCCCCCTCACACTGATAACCGCAGAACGAGGCACCACGAGCGACCGCCGAACCGCTCCGTGGCTCAACGTGGCCTCGACAAAGGCGCCAGGAAAACAGGACGCCACATCGTCGTCGATGCGTGCCCGTATGCGGATGGTCCGTGTCGCCGGGTCGATCTGCGGAACACGCGTAATCACCGTCCCTCGGCCCCGCTGGTCGCTCCTTCCGACCGGTGCGAACTCCACCAGATCGCCTACAGCCACCAGGCGGGCCTGGTCCGGAGCCAGCTGCAGCTCGAGCTCGATCCGCGCCGGGTCTCCTACCACCAACAGCGGCGCATACGGCTGTACCCACTCCTGCTCCTGCACGTGAACCTCGAGCACGACGCCGTCCACCGGCGAGGTTACGGGAAGATGGGGATCGAGCCCCTTTCCCTGGAGGACCCGTTCGAGGGTGTGCTCGGGAACGCCGTGATCTAGGAGCTCCTCGCGCAACGTGCTGAAACGGAGCCGTGCCGACCGGGCCTCCTGCTCGCGGCGCTCGAGCTCGATCCTGCTGATCCCGTCGATCGCCAGCAGCTCTCTGCCGGCGTCGAGCCGCTGCTCGGTCAGCTTGACCTGGTCCAGCGCCATCAGGGTTTCGCTCTGCATCATCAGCAGTTCGTGGGAGTGGAGCATCACCACCGGCTGGCCGCGAACGACCCTTTCGCCAGGCGCCACCTCGAGGGACTCCACCCGGCCTCCGGCAATGGTCTTGAGAG
Organism: uncultured Thermoanaerobaculia bacterium; assembly: GCA_964408845.1. GTDB lineage: Bacteria > Acidobacteriota > Thermoanaerobaculia > Thermoanaerobaculales > Sulfomarinibacteraceae > Sulfomarinibacter. Next base: position 2,839 of record CAYPBC010000080.1, on the reverse strand, counting down.
TCAGGGTCGACCCCGGAGACCTCACCACCATGCCCACCGCCTGCAAGCGGCTGCCGACGTCCGCTTCCGTTACCTCCGCCACCTCGATTCCGGCCCGAGTCCGCTGTTCGGCGGACAAACGCACGACATCGGCAGCGCCGACGGTCTGCCCAATCATCAAGAAAATGTAGGTTAGGTACCGAATCATGAGTCCTCCCCGGTCGAGATGGTCGCGGTCGGAAAGACCGACGGGTCGTTCAACTGGTAGCTCAGCTGCAACCGTGCAGACAGCAGGTCAGCGTGGGCATCGATGGCCGTCAACAGCAAATCATCGTGGCGCACCATACTGTACACGTACTCGAGATAGGTCAGTGCCCCCAGACGAAACTGTGCGAACAGGGATTCTTCGATTCGGGGCAGATCCCTCACGGCCGAGCCGAGCGTAATGAGACGCGCCTCCGCACCTTCGGCCACCGCTAATGCAGCCCGGGCGCGGCTCAGCGACCCGCGTGCCGCGGATTGTCTCGACGCCACCGCGAACGCCTCACGCTCTCTCGCCGCGGCCCTCTGCCGGGCGCCGGCACTCCCGAGTGGCAGAGGCACCGCAATTCGGAAACCCCAGGCGTCATAACCCTGAATGGGACCGATGTCCGGAAAGTGCTCCCACTCCGCCTCGATCAACGGCCGACCCCACGCTGTGGCCGCTGCCATCCGCGCCCTCGCATTCTCGATATCTGCCTCGGTATTGGCGTCTTGCATCGGCACGCCGAACGCTAACGTCTCGTGGTAGATTTCACTCGAATCGGGGGATCGCGTCGCCGCGGCAAGGGCCTTGAGATCGCCCAGGCGAGGGTCCGGATACCCGGCGCCACAGAGCTCGGCGACCGCCTGTCGGAGTGCCTCCACCTGGGCGCGGACCGCCGCCACCAGCGATGCCGCATCGGTGTGCTCGAGGTCGAGCTGAGCCACCTCTGTGCCCGCCACCTCACCCAGCTGATGGCGGGCCTCGAGGAGGGCCAGCGCGGTGTCGAGACGTTCGAGCCGAGCCCGCCGCACCTGGAGTCGCTCCATCGCGGCCGCGAGATCGAGCCAACGCCGAGTGGCCTCGACGGCCGTGGACCACACGGCCGCACGTTGGATCACCTCCAGGCCTTCTTCGGTCGTTCGAGCGAGATCGCGGGCCGGTCCCATCTGACCGAAGAAATTGAACGGCGTGCCAATGCGCAGGCTGTCCTGGGCGTTGAGAGTGCGGTCCGAGCCCAGTCCTTGGCTCTGCCACTCGACATAGGGGTTGATGGCCGCGGCCTCGGACCTCGCTTCCGCCCCCATGAAAGCCGCCTCGTGCAGTCGCGCCTGTAGCGCCGGCGACGAGGCAACCGCTGCCAACTGAACGGATTTCACCCGTGCCGTCGCACTCTCGGGCTCGGTTGCGCTCACAGGCGACAGGCACCACACGAAGACCGTCATCAAAATCAACATGCGTTTGCTCACTCGACACCCTCCCTTCAAACGCGCTCAGTATGACAGCTACTAAATTCCTTTACAAACAATGGTTTAAAGAAATATTTGAACAAACATACATTCATTTCACGGCATCAACAGAATGGGTTTCCAGCCTCCTGATCCTCTTTGGAAAGCTCCCTACAACTGTGGGGAGAAGGTCCTGCCGAACCGATCAGATCACTGTACCGTCGGGCACGACAGCGTTCTTCTCGACCACCACGATGCCGTCCCGAATGGCCCAGCCATCGCCGTCCGCCTCTTGCACGCCCCGCTCGTTGCAGATCCGAACGCCGCGGCCGATGTGCGCATTTTTGTCGATGATGGCATTTGATATCTCGCAGCCCTCGCCAACCCCCACCGGGGGGTCGCCCGGCTGCGGTTCCGGAAAATGCGAGTCCACACCCATGATGAGAGTTCGGCGGATCGTCGAGTCGTGGATCTGCGCCCGCAGCCCGATCACCGCCTCCTCGGCCACCGTGTCCTCGACCCGTGAGCCATCCCCGAGCAGGACGCGGTCAAAACGACACCCGTGCAGCCGCGCACCGGGCAGGTAGCGAGGTCGGGTGTAGATGGGCCACGCCGAATCGTGGAAGGTGAACTCCGGGTCCGGCTGCACCAGATCCATGTGGGCATCGAAGAAGGCGCGGATGGTCCCGATATCCCGCCAGTAGCCCGTGAAGAAGTGCGCCTGCACCTTTCTCCGCGATACCTCGGCGGGGATGATGTCACCGCCGAAATCGACGAGATCGTTGTCCAGCGCTTCGATGAGCGCCTCTTTGCGGAAGAGATAAATGCCCATCGATGCAATGTAGGGCTGGTCTGCGGAAACGCTTTCTGCCTCGAGCAGACTCGGTGCGACCTCCATACCCGAACGAGCTTCCGGCGTCGCCGGTTTCTCGCGAAACTCGACGATCCGCCCCGTCGCGTCCACACGAGCGGCGCCAAATTCGACGATCTCATCTTCCGAGCAGGGCTTGACCGCGATGGTGATATCGGCCTCGTGCTCGACATGGTCGTGGAGGAGCTGGCGGAAGTCCATGCGGTACATGTGATCGCCGGCCAGGATCAGGACGTGGTCACCGCGAAGCTGTCTGAAGACCTGCAGGTTGTGGCGCACTGCATCGGCGGTGCCCTGGAACCAGGTCTGCAGGGTCGGGGTCTGCTGGGCGGCGAGAATCTGCACGTAGCCCCTGGAGAACGCGTCAAATCGGTAGGTGCGACCAATGTGGCGGTGGAGCGACACCGAGTTGAACTGGGTGAGCACGTACATGCGCTCCATGCCCGAGTTGATGGCGTTCGAGATCGGGATATCGATCAACCGGTACTTGGCGGCCACCGGCACCGCCGGCTTGCTGCG
>CAYPBC010000079.1:5875-7465 GCA_964408845.1 uncultured Thermoanaerobaculia bacterium | reverse complement strand
CGGGGGACACTCGTTTCGACAACGTGGTGGTGTCCTCGTGGAAGGTCGCCTGCGCCGACATGTGCACAGACTGGAGCGACTGGTACGACAACGAGACCCGCCCCGACTCGATCCGCTTCAAGTACCTCTATGACGCCGCCCTGCTCGATTACTCGGTCGTCAACAACCCCGCCTTCCCCAAGATCGACGTCGCCACCACCTTCCCCGGCGCCGACGTGCACTCGTGGTGTGATGGTTGGAGCGCCGACCCGAGGCCGATTCCGCGCATGGTGGATCTGCCCACGCCGACCGACGCCCTCGGGGTCAACCTGGCGGAGTTTGACCGCTTCCTCGAGCCCATGGCCACGGCGGTCCAATATGTCAATCTCGGCGGGGTGCCCTATGGCCTCGAATTCACGAATGACTTCGACAACGAACCCCTCCTGGCTGACGGCGTGACCCCAAACCCGGCCTACAACCCGATTCCGCTGGTGGCTGACGGCGCGACCCCGATTGCCGACTCGCTCATGGACGCCTACGACTGGTACGTGAATACGCGGGAGACCGAACCGTGGGCCGACGACCCGCTCGCCGAGTGCCGCCTGTGGTACGTGGTGCTGATCACCGACGGCGAGGAGAGCTGCCCGACGCCGCCGGAGGTCGTGGTTCCGAACCGCGCCTGCCTGCCCGGCGAGGCCGCCGAGCTCTTCGGCAGCTCGCCACCCGGCCACGACGACTGGGAGACCGTGCCGGTCTTCACCATCGGCTTTTCCGAGGGGGTGGGGCTCGACTCTCCCCTGCGCTGTGTGGCCGACCAGACCGGCGCGCTGTTCAAGACCGCCGCCGACGCCTCGGAGCTCACCGCCGCCCTGCTCAGCGTTCTCAACTCGATGATCGAGAACCAGCGGTCCTTCGTCCCCTTCAAGGTCGCGCCGCCGTCGGCCACATCCGGCGACGAGGCCTTCCTCGCGGTCTTTCCCTTCTTCGTGCCGCGCAACGAGCGTTCCATCTGGGACGGAACCCTCTACGCCTTCCGTCTCGACTCGGACGACCCGACGCTGCCGGTGAACGACGACTGCGAGATCGATTTTTCCGACCCCTTGATGAAGTGGGATGCCGCGAGCTCTCTTGCGGTCCAGCTCGATGATTTCACCGCCGGCAACGCGACCCGCCACGTCTTCATGGGCGGCACCTACTCGGGCGCCCTGCTGCGCTACGACCTCGGTGCCATTCCCACCAACACCGACCTGCAGACCGAGTTCAAGACCCGGCTCGACCTCGCTGCCCCGGTCAGCAACCTGCAGGCCCAGGAGATCGTCAACTTCGTGCGTTACATCTGGCTTGACGACGACGCGGGGGCCGCCCCCGATCCGGTCTTTCCGCCTCGCCCCGAGGCCATCGCCGCCGACGGCAGTATGGTTCCCTGGGGGGTGCTGGGCGACTTCTACCACTCGCAGCCGGTGATCATGAACCCGCCCAACGCATCGATGTTCTTCTTCGACTTCGGTTTCGGCGGTGCGGGCGGCGCCCACGACTACCGCACCTTCATGGACGAGCAGGGCAAGCGGCGGCGGGTCATCCTCGCCGGCGCCAACGACGGTCTGCTGCACG
>CAYPBC010000079.1:0-5775 GCA_964408845.1 uncultured Thermoanaerobaculia bacterium | reverse complement strand
ACGTCCGCGAGTGGCGTTCGGTGGCCATTTCGACCATGCGCCGCGGCGGCCGCGGTCTGGTGGCGCTCGATCTCACCCAGCCCGATCCGACGAGCGCCGCGCCCGACTATGACCCGACGGAGTCGGAGTTTCCGGGCTGTGTCGACGGCGGGGCCGCCTGCTCCGGCGTGTACCCGCGCGTGATCTGGGAGTTCGAGGACACCACCGACGCCGACACCGCGGGCAACCCCGGCGCCTGCGTGGCGCCGCCGTGCGACGACTACTTTGACCTCGGCTGGACCTGGTCCCAGCCCGCCATTGCCCGCATCGCCTACTACGACGACCCGGAGCCCGGGGACACAAACGATGTCTTTGTCGCCTTCTTCGGCGGCGGATGGGACAAGAGAGAGCAGGACCGGACCGGCAACTTCCTCTACGGCGTCAACATCGAGAATGGGGACATCGTTTACAAGAGCAATATCTCAGTCGCGGTCCCCGGCAGCCCGACCGCTCTCGACTCCGACATCGACGGCTTCCACGACCGCATCTACTTCGGCGACTCCGACGGACGGATCTTCCGGATCGACTTCCCGAAGCCGACCGGCGCCGACTGGTCGACGGATGGAGTGCCCGTCCAACTCCATGGGCTCTCAGCGGATGCGACCATCCCCGCGCCGGTCAATGAGACGGCCCTCTTCGACTTCCGCGGGGACTTCCTGGACCGCCAGCAGTTCTTCACCCGCCCGGTGACGGTGCCGGCGCTCTTCGACGGCTCAGGCTATACCTGGGCCATCGCCATGGGCAGCGGCAACCGCGCGGACCTCGGCGACGACTCGGGCCAGGTCGATCACTTCTTCTTCGTGCTTGACAACAGCGACACCACAACCCGCGGCGAGTCGGACCTCGTCGAGATCACCATCAACGCGGAGGGCGACATCGTAGACGTATGTGATGCGCTGGGCATCGACACCGCGCTCGATCCTGCGAATGGGGATTTTGGCTGGTACCTCACTCTGCGCCCGAACGAGAAGGTCAACTTTGACGCCAAGGTCATCAACGGCAACGTCCTGTTCCCGACCTTCGATCCGACCCCGGGTGTCATCGCCTCCCACAACCCACCCGATCTGTGCGGTGAGGGTGGTGGCGAAGCAGGCGGTGATGACGACGGTGATGGCGTCCTCAACGAAAACGACGCGTGTCCGGGCACCGAGGAGGATGCCGATGTGGACGAAAACGGATGCCCAGAACTCGTCTGCTATGCCTCGGGCATCGGTCGCGCGTACAACCTGTGGTACGAGTGCGGGCTCGGCGACTACAGCGAGGTGAATGATGTTATAACCGGTAGTGAGGATTACACTATCGGAGGAACCACCTACGTGAACTGGACCGGCACGACGGCGACCCCGCCGGAAACCGAGGAGTTCCCCAATGTCAGGGGGCACATCGTCACCAACTGGCGCCAGGAGTGAGCATGAAACGAGCCCTGTTGACCGTAGTCTTCGCGTTTTTGATCGTGGGAGCGGCATCCGCGGTGGAGATCCGGTTCAAGGACGGTACGGTCATCTCGGCCGACAGCTACAAGCTCACCGGATCCTACCTGATGCTGCAGATGCCCGACGGGCGGCACGTGGCCTACGATGTGGGCGACGTCGATCTCGATGCTCTGCGCGCGGCCGAAACCGCGTCCGCCTCCGTCGAGACCGAGACCGAGAGCGAGCCTCCCGCCGAGACGCTTTCGGGCGGTCGCAGCCTCAAGGATCCTTCCGAACTGGACTCCGCAGGGAGTGGGAGCCTGAGGATTTCCGATCGCGACGTCAAGCATGTGCGCGGCAGCGGCGTTCGCGGCGAGGAAGAGGAGACGGCGGGGGAGGAGCCCGCGGCCGGCGTGGATGGTGTCCCTGAGGGTTTCCAACAGGGGGGCGGTGTGGTGCTCAACGGCCTCCGGGTGACGCCGGTGGGTGAGGGGCAGTGGCAGGTGGACGGCGAGGTCGTCAACCGGTCTCCCAGCCCGGTGGAGAACGTCCGTGTCCAGTTGGAGACCATACCCAGCGGCGGCGCGGAGCCGTGGCGGGGCGAGGTGGCGGTGAGCTCTTTCCTCGGGCCCAACGAGAAGGGGACCTTCAGCCACGGCTTCACGGCGGAGGTTGGTTCCGGGGTAGGGCCACCGAGCATTCGCGCCAGCGTCATCTGGATGCAGCAGGAGACAACGAGGGAGCCTAACTATGGCCGCAACGCCCCACACCCGAGTAACTTGCCGCTGAATCGTGGTGGCGTCGGCGGCGCCGATCTGCGGTCCGAGCCCATCATCGACTGAGACTGAATGGAAGGCCGAACCCGATGGCTGGTGGTCGCGATCGTGGCGGCGGTGATCGTGGCGGCCTTCCTGACCTGGCGCGGCTGCCGTCCGGCGCCCGCCGATGCCCCGGTGGTGCGGCACAGCTTTACCGTTGACAACGTGGCCGTCGATTCGCCTGATCTCGAGGTTGGCCCGGCCGTCGTGCGCGCCACCAGCTATCGCGGCTACACCGACTGGGCGTGCCTCCTCGAGTGCCTCGAGCCGGAGGGTTGCCGGGCGGAGGTGCGCCTGGTGTTGGATTGGGTCGGCGAGGGTGCGGGCGGGCGGATGATCGTCACCGGCGCCGTCGATGCGGAGCCGGGCGAGACCATGCGGATCGGGCGCGTGCAGCGGCCGCCGGTTGTTGCGTTTGATCGGGTGGATCGCCTGGCTCTCGAGGTGACTCGCCTCCTTCGGGCCGATGCTCCGACGCCCTTCATCATCGACTGACGGTCTGCCTGTCGCATCGCCTAGCCCGCACATCTCGCCGGGTTTCGTCGCGAGGGCAGCGAGGTGCTGTGCACAGTGGCGTTTTCGATTCGAGGGGCGTGGAGTCGTACTCAACAGTACGTCGAGCACCCCGAGGTGAGAAAACGACGCTGGGCGCGGCGCAACGCTGGCCGCAGCAGAAAGCTGGTGAGATATGCGGGCTTACCGTCGCCGAGTGCTTTACTTCTTTACTCTTAACGCTTAACCTTTCTCCTCCGCCACGTCCGGCTGCGGATGGGAGCAGGGCGCAGGGGGAGAAAGGCTGGCGGGGTTGGTGATGGCAGGTGCATTCGAGTTGGTCGAGCGCGAGGGCGGCGTCAGTGGGTGGCGTCATCGTGGCAACGGCCTCGAGGTGCTCACCTGCCCGACGCCGGTGGCGCCGGTGGTCGGTTTCGGCGTCGTCTACCGGGTGGGCTCGCGAAACGAGCTGCCCGGACATACCGGCGCCACCCACATCCTCGAGCACCTCATGTTCAAGGGCACAAAGAAGTACAACCGCGAACGCGGCACCGAGATAGCTCGCCGGTTGCACCGGGTCGGGGCGGCCTTCAACGCGACCACATGGCTCGATCGGACCAACTACTACGAGATCCTGCCGGTCGACGAGCTGGCGTTGGCGGTCGACATCGAATCAGACCGGATGCGCGGCGCGCTGGTTCGTGATTCGGATCTCGAGAGCGAGCGCACGGTGATCCTCAACGAGCTCGACTCGGGGGAGAACGAGCCCTTCGAACTCCTGATGAAGTCGTCCTTCGCGCTCGCCTTCCTCGAGCATCCGTACCATCACCCGACCATCGGTTGGCGTGGTGACGTCGAACGAATCAGTTCCGAGGTTCTGCGCCGCTTCTACGACACCTACTACCATCCCGACAACGCAACCGTGATCGTTGTCGGTGACATCGACGACACGACTGCGCTCGCCAACGTGGAGACCGGGTTCGGCCCGCTTCAGCCGGCGCCGGGCCCCTTCCCGGCGCCGAGGGTCCGCGAGGGGGCGCAGAGGGGCGAACGGCGCTTTGCCGTGCACCGCGCCGGTGAGCTCGCGAGTCTCGCCCTGACCTGGCACATCCCCGAAGGTCTCCATCCTGACCTGCCGGCGCTGTCGGTGCTGACCCAGATCCTGGGTGACGGGGTGATGTCGCGCCTCCACCAGCGACTGGTCGAGACCAATCGCTGTCTCGGCGTCCACGCCTTCGCGATGGAGCTTCACGATCCGGGTGTGTTCCAGGTCTTTGCGACCATCGCCCCCGGGGTCGACCCCGACGAGGTCGAGGAAGAAATCCGCGCCGAAGTGGCGGCGCTGTCCGCGGCGCCGCCGGATGATGACGAGGTCGCCCGCGCGCTGGCCCAGACCCGCACCGATCTCGCCTTCCGCCACGAGTCGCCCGGCCAGGTCATGACTGGCCTCACGGAAGCGGTGGCGATGGGCGACTGGCGCCGTTTCGTTCGCGAGCTCGAGCTCGTCGAGTCGGTGTCGGCGGAGGATCTGCAGCGGGTGGCGGCCGCCTATCTCGGCGACCGCAACCTGACGGTTGGCGTCTTCGTGCCCGAGAACGGCGACAGCTCGATCCACGGTCAGGGAAGTGCGGCATGAGACCCGGGCAGCCGTTTCTCGAGAGGGTCACCGCGTCCGGGCTTGCCGGCGGTGGCAGGCTTGCGGTGCTGGCCAATCCTCACGCTCCGACGGTCACCATTGCGGGCACTCTTCGCGCCGGTCCTGCGCTCGCCGCCGATGGACGCTTCTCGGTGCCGGGGCTGACCGCAGCCATGCTCGAAAGAGGAACGGCAGAGTACGGACGCATGGAGCTCGCGCGGGAGCTCGAGGATCACGGCCTGCAGCTTATCGTTCGGGCTTCGTCTGCGACCCCGACCGTCATCTCCTTCACCGCCCAGGGGCTGGCGGATGAGTTACCCCGTCTGGCGGGTCTGATGGCCGAGGTGCTGCGGCGACCGACCTTTCCCTCGGGGGAGCTCGACAAGCTGCGTGAACAGATTCTGGGGAGCCTGGTCCGCGAACGGCAGGAAACCCACGCCCTCGCCTATGCGGCCCTGACCCGCGCGCTCTATCCCGATGGGCATCCCCTTCGGCGGCGGCAGGTCGAGGTCCGCGAGCGGGAGGTGGCGTCACTGTCGCGCGAGGATCTGGCGACCTTTCACGAAGCCGCCTACCATCCGGCGAGCCTCGTCCTCGCGGTGGTTGGTGACGTCGATTCAGGAAAGGTCGAATCGCTGGTTGGAGAGCATCTCGAGGGATGGGAGGGTGAGGGCCTGGCCGAAGCGGTGATCCCGGCCACGGCCGAGACACAGCCCGCGGAGGAACGGATCCAGATTGCCGACCGACCGAATCTCGATGTCTTTCTCGGTCATCGCGCGGAGCTGTTGCGCGGGGCGCCGGACTACGCTGCGGCGGTCTTGGCGAACTCGTGTCTCGGCCAGTCCACCCTGACCTCGCGACTCGGTATGGCGGTGCGCGATCGTGAAGGTCTGACCTACGGAATCTACAGCCGATTCTTCGGCACCCTGCAACTGCCGGGGCCGTGGGCGATTTCATTGGGCGTGTCCGCAACAAACCTCGACCGGGCGGTCACGCTGAGTCGGGAGGTGATCGCCGACTACCTTGCCGAGGGGCCGACTGAGGAAGAGCTGGCTGATGAGCGCGCCGCTCTGGCCGGCGCCTACCGGGTCGGTCTCGCCACCAATGCCGGTATCGCCCGCGAGCTCGTGACCGCCCTGACCGCCGACGAGGCGGTGGATCGGCTCGATCGTTTCCCGGAGGAGATCCTCGCCGTTGATCGCTCCGAGGTGATGGACGCCATCGGCAAACACCTCCACCCGGAGCAGCTCGTTCTCACAGTCGCCGGCGACTTCAAAGGTTGAAAGTTCACCACCAAGACACCAAGACCGCCAAGAAAACCACAGAGCGCACAGAGAGAAACACAGAGGACATCGCAAACACGAAGAAACGAAGGCGC
>CAYPBC010000078.1:4310-7642 GCA_964408845.1 uncultured Thermoanaerobaculia bacterium | reverse complement strand
CCTGCGGGTCCCACGGGGTGAGGGTGATCATGGTGCCGCGGGGAAAGTTCTCCTGCACCAACTGCAGGGCCTGCGGGTCGGCGTGGGTCGGGCCGTCCTCGCCGGTTTTCAAGCCGGCATGGGCCAGGACGAGAAAGAACGGCCGGTAGGGTCCGGGAGCAACCGCCTGCCGCGCCTGGTTGCCGATGGCGTGCAGTCGCGAGGCGATGTGGCCGAGCGGGGCGATGAAGGCGCCGTAGGATGCGCCGACACCGATGTGGCGCCCATAGCTGGAAAGTCCTGACATGACACCGCAAATCGCGTCCTCGCAGATGCCGCCGATTGCGATCAATCGTGCTTCGGGGTTGGTGACAGCGTTCCAGTAGCCGTCTGCAAAGGCCTTGCCGCCGGTGGCGACGCTGGTTGAGCCGAGCAGATCCGCGGCCGCAATCATCAGCGCGCCGTTGCTGATCCGGTTGCAGTGATCGAATACATTGCCGAGCTCGCCGCGGAGCGTAGTCTTGGCGCCGGGTTCGAGGCGGAGATGGTCCGGAGTCTCCACAACCGCAGCGGCGTTCTCGAAGACCGCTTCGACGCGCGGCGCGTCGGCCCGTGGCGCCCTTCTTCTGGCCAGTAGTCGGTCGCGCGCACTCCGCATCTTGGCGGCGAGGACGGCAACCATGTCGGGTCGGTCCGTGATGGCCTGCCGCACCGTGACCAGCGCGTCCCAGTAGCACTTCTCCACCACCGCGGGATCGCTACCCCGACCACACGGCGGGTCGCCGGCGTCGCAGCGCGGGATCTCGAGGTGGACCATGTCCTCGAAATCTTTGATCGCCTCATAGAATTCGGCCGAGCAGAGCGTGTGACCGGCGCCGTGCGAGGCCCGCCCCTCGATTCCGTACCGCCAACCCTTGGTTGTTCGGTAGACGATCGCTGTCGGCTGCCCGTTATCCATCTCGAGGGCCCGATGCTGGGCGGCCGCCACCTGTGCGAAATCGGTACCGTCGGCGACCGAGATGACGTTCCAGTCGTTGAGGTAGGCAAGCTCTGCCGGTGTCCACTGGACGTAATCTCCGGGGAGATCGCCCTCGCGACAGACTCGATTGGAGTCGATCGAGGCCTGGTTCCAATCGACGTGGAGAACCACGTTCGAGAGCGATGCGGTGCCGGCGGCGGCGAGCGCCTCGGCCGCTCGGCCCGGGGTCAGGCCGCCCTCGCCTTCGACGATGTGGACCCGCGGTGGATCGGCGCCGTAGTAATCGGCGGCGCCGACGGCTAGGCCGAGCGATGACGGCATCCCGACTCCGGAAGCACCCGTCGACAAACGAACAAATGGCGTTGCCGGGGTTGGGTGGCCGTCGAGCGGCTTGGCTTCTGTGGCGCGGAAAAGAGGGGTGTTGGTGACCGGGTTGCGGCGGAATCCGAGCAGGTCCTCGAGCCGGAGCTGGAGCCGGTTATCGGTCGGCAGGAGCTCGGGAGCGCCGATCCGCACGATCTCGTTGCGCAGCGCCCACATGGCATATAGCCCGAGGGCCTTGTGACCGGCGGCATAGGAAATCAAGTCGGCATCGGGGCGCTCTGGGTCGGAAAAATCGTAATCGAGGCTCGCGAAGATAATCATTTCGACGAAGCGGCCGGACGATATGGATCCGCCCGGGTGGCCGGACATGGGAACGTAGTTGTACATCAGCGCGCACAGCGTGCGATAGATCTGGTCGAATTCGGTGAACGCGGTGAGCTCGTCAGGGTCAATCGGTGGCGTCTGCTCCGGAATCGTGTCGCTGATGTCGAGAACGATCGCGCGACGCTCGCCGAGTTCATACCCCATACTGCCTCCCGGGCGTGGTTTTACCTGAGATCATCGTGTCAATAGCGATATCTTCCTTCGCTGAAAAAATCTTTGAAGCCGTCGCGATCAGACGCGGCGATGCGGATTCTCCGCGTGGCCTCCATGAGATCGTCGAGGGCGGTGGCGATCGATATTCGAAGATAATGCTTGCCCTCGGCGCCGATGCGGCCGAATGAACGCCGGTCCATGGTCGCCACATGGTGGCGGAAGAGCAGGAAGAGTTGGAAGAGGGTCGAGGGGCTGGTCTGCTCCCGAGTCTCCGGCGGCAGCGAGTCGAACGCCTCGATGGCGCCCACCCGCTCGCAGGCGCCGGCGATGTTTGGAAAGACGTAGAAGGCGCCGCGTGGCATTTGGCAGCTGATGCCCTCGATCTCGTTGAGCGCCGGCACCACCGCGTCCCGGCGCTTCTCGAACGCGGTTGACATCTTGCGAATGCACTTGGCGCTCTTAGGCGAGGTGATGGCGAGGCGTGCCCCCTCCTGGTTGTAGGGCGGCATGCACGAGAAGTAGTTGATGTTGAGGTTGCGAAATTCGCCTGCTTCCTCGGCGGTCGGGAAGGCCGCCCAGCCGACTCGCCCTCCAGTCCACGAGTAGCTCTTGGAGGCCCCGGAGACGATGATGGTGATCTCCTCCATTCCGGGCACGGAGGCGATCGAGAAATGTTCGGCGCCGTCGAAGAGGATGTGCTCGTAGACCTCGTCCGAGTACAACCGGACGTCGGCCGGGGCCTGCCGGAGAATCACCTCGGCGATCTCCACGAGCTGCTCCGGTGTCGCCACGCCGCCGGTCGGGTTGGACGGGAAGTTGAGGTAGATGAGCTTGGTGCGGTCGCTGATCAGCTCCTCGAGATCGCGGCCACCGAGGGTAAAACCCGTTTCCTCGTGAAGGTGCAGCGGTTTCGGTATGGCGCCGACGTACTGGGTAAAGCTCTCGTAGATGGGAAAGCCCGGGGATGGGTAGATGACCTCGTCACCGGGCTCCACATAGGCGTGTTGGCAGAATCCTATAGGCGGCTTGGCACCGGGAAAGACCACCACCCGATCAGGAGACATTTCGATGCCGCGGGTTTCGGCGAGCTGGTATGAGATGGCCTCGCGCAGGCTCAAAATGCCCTGGGGATCGCTGTAATGGGTGTTGCCCGCATCGAGCTGGCGTTTGACCTCATCGCGGATGTGAGCGGGAAGCTCGAAGTCGGGTTCGCCGATGTTGCAACGGATCACGCGGTGGCCAGCCGCCTCGACCTCCCGGATGCACGGGCCGACGGCGAAGGCGTTTTCGGTGTCGATGAGCCGAATACGATCAGCGAAAAGCGCCACGAAATCCCCCTTCGCGGTTTCCCACCAATGTCGGCCGAGCGAATCTCGACACTGCTAATGAAGCTCCTGGTTTGAGTGTAACAGGTCGGCTCCATGCCGATGCAACCGGAAATACCCGTCTCCGTTCCCGCCCACACACCTCGCAAACACGGAGACACAGAGACCCGAAGACGGCGCGCGCACAT
>CAYPBC010000078.1:0-4210 GCA_964408845.1 uncultured Thermoanaerobaculia bacterium | reverse complement strand
CGCGCGCACATTGCCCACAGATCACGCAGATGAATGCAGATCATCGCATCGGCTGCGGTGGCGTCTCTCTGTTTACTTGGCGAGCCGACCCCACCCACGTGTCTGGGTTTTGAACCGCAAAGACGCAAAGGACGCAAAGAGCTCATCACTGATGTGATGCGCCAGTGCCGATGATTGACGGCGGAACAGTCGGCGATCTGTCGATCACCGCCCACCGGTGGGAAGCACGTCAACTCCGGATGCAAGCGTCCGTCGTTGCCGCGCTTCCCGCCGGCCGACGCGCCTGGGGCACGTCGGTTCCGCCTCACTTTGATCAGAGGGGGAGGGCAAGTCCTCCCAACCATGAAATGAAGGGCAGAAGTGGCGAGGCCTGCGCTCTTCGAGAGCGCGGGCCGCTGGGCCGTGACATCGCGACGAACGCTCGCGTTCGGAGTGATGACTCGGTCTAGCGGCCCCCGGCCGTCGTTCGACGACGGCCGGGAACTCGCCATGTGCTCGACTCTCGAGAATGGCCATCTGTGTGTATCTGTGTGATCTGTGGGCACCTTGCGTGGATGAGTGTCTTTGCGATGCCTTCGTGTCTTTGTGTCTTCGTGTTTGCGATGTGGATCGCGCTCTGTGCCTTCTCTGTGTCTCTGTGGTTCAACACGAGACGAGATGGCCGGTAAATTCAAAATCCGAAATTCGAAATCCCTATCTTCTCCGCAACGCTACGACGACCGTTGGGATCGCTGCGAGCTGGAGAACGGCGATGCCGGCGGCAGTGGCGGTCAATCCTGCCCAAGGGATGGCCAGGATGCCGATCAGGAGAGCGGCGACCGCCGCTCCGGCCTCATCCGCGGCAAAAGCCAGCCCCGATCCACGGCGAGGGTCAGACCCCGCGAGATCGGCCATGCCCGGGAAGGCGAGGCCGGTGAGAAGACCGCCGGCTATGAGCAGGGCGGGGACACCGGCCAGCGGGATTACTATGGCGATTCCGGCCGCGACCAACATCGACATCACGCATCCAGCCGCGAGGATTGCCGGCAAACGGCGCGCCGGGTCCAGCCACCTGCAGGCGAGGGCGGCGCCCGCCGCCAGCCCGCCCATGAAGGCCGCCGTGAGGACGCCGATCTCCGAGTAGACCGAACCGCGAGTCGCCTGCCAGGAGGCGATCAGGAGCAGCCACCAACCCATCGAGCTGAAGCCGATGACCGCGGCGATCGAAGTGCCTGGCGGTTTCCTCGTGACGGTTATGGCGAGCAGGGCCAACACACCCACGGCCAATGCCGTGGCGAGCGGCCATGCGCCGGTACGTTCGAGCGCGAGCACGAGGCGCAGCAGGGTGGGACGCGACCGTCCCTCGTGGAGGCCGCCGGCAAGCAGCACTGCGCGGGGGTGGCGGATGGTGTTTGCAGCCCCGCCACCGGCAAGCTGATCTTCGAGTGGATGAGCGCGGGCCGGATCGAGGAGGAGAGGGATCATCTCGGGCATCAGCTCCGATCCCTCGAGGCCACGGGCAGCCAGCCGCTCAGCGAGGATCCCTGGATCGAGATCGAGATCGGCCTCCGGCCCTCCGGCGACGAGGAGGATGTGTTCACCGGGGATGGCTGCCATGTGTGGGAAGACCTCGCGGACGGTTGCCGCGAGAACCGAGGCCAGTTCCCCCCCGACACCGCCGAGATAGGTATCGGGCACCTCCACGCGAAGGACGAGGATGCCCGCGGGGTCCATGTGGGCGCGGCAGCGGCGCAGGAACTCCAGCGTGCGTGTGCGGTTACGGCGCAGGGTTGTCGGGTCGCCGTCGCGAAGAATGACGAGGTCCCACTCGGCGGACCGGGAGATCGCGCGCAGCGGGTCCGAGGCCACCGCCCACACCCACGGCGTCGAGAGAGCTGCCTCCATTTGCTCTCCGTACCACCCGGGTATCAGCCGCAGGAGTTCCGGGTCTTCCTCCACGACCATCAGCTCCTCTACCGGATGGCGGGCCATGGCCTCGACCGATCCGTCCGCCACGCAGCCGACCGCGAAGACACGGCGCGGCTCGGGATGGAGGAGCATCAGCAGGTGGGCTGTCGGCAGGACAGTGTACGGGTCGGGGTAGGAGGCCAGCAAACGGCCATCGGCGTAGACCGCGGTCGGCTCGCCGGCCGCCACCTCGAGATGCTGGAGGCGGGTCTCCCGCCAGGCGTACAGGGTTCCGGGGTTCCCCGACCACCCCCAGCCGGCGCGTGCCAGCAGCTCACCCGAGGGGATGGCCGCAGCCACCCCAGCCGCCGCGATCAGGCAGGCGGCCACGCGAGAGCGACGCCACACAACGGCGGCGGCGACCGTTCCCAGGCTCAGGCTAATGGCGGCGGCGGCACCGAGCTGGATCAGGACCAGGCTCAGGAGCACGCCACCGACGAGCGCCCCCGCTGCCTCCAGCGCGTAGGCCCTTCCCCCGCCCACGCCGCCGACCACGTGGGCAAGCACCGGAAAAGCGAGACCACCGGCAAGAGCTGCCGGGAGCACGGCCAAGACCCACAGCCAGGCGGCGCTGGCGGTGGTGATCGCCTCGCCCGCGGACGCCCCGACGAGGGCCGGTGCAGCGCGAAAGATGATGACGCCAAGAGCGGCGAGCGCAATCACGACAACCGGCAGCCGGCGAGCGAGCGCCGGTGATCCCCATCTGACCCCGATGCGCGCACCGATGCTCACACCGGCCAGCCACAACGCCATCACCGTGCCCCACGCCATCTCGGAGCCACCCATCGCCGCCATGGCCTCGCGAAGAAGCAAAGCCTGGGCGATGACGGTCGAAAAACCGAGCAGGAAGACCGTCGTTCTCGGATCAGCCATATGGCTTGGTGAGCTCACGCCTATATTATGGCGCACACCAATAAATTCTCAGTTCTCAATTCTCAATTCTCAATTTCCACCCGTCCACCCCTGTTTCGGGGGCCGGTGGCGAGAGTGAGTCACTACGCTCAAATGGCGTATGTCATTAAGAATTAAGAATTAAGAATTAAGAACTGAGAATTGCCTATGCGAGCTCCTCCAACAACGCGGCCAGGTGTTTGTAGAACTTCTGCACCGACGAGATCTGAACTCGCTCCTCCGGAGAGTGGGCGTTCTCGATCTGAGGTCCGATCGAGGTGACGTCCATATCGGGGATCTTCTCGATCAGGAGCCCGCACTCGAGGCCGGCATGGATCGCCTTGAGCTTCGCCTTCTCTCCAAACAGACGCTCGTAGACGGCACCGGTCGTCTTGACGATTGGGGAGTTGGGGTTTGGCTTCCATCCGGGGTAGGCGTCGTCGACGTGGACTGAGGCACCGGCTTGGCGGAAGATCGAGTCCACCTGGCTCCGCACCGCATACAGGGCCGGCATGATCGAGGAGCGATAGGAGACGGTGATCTCGGCGTGGTCGCCCTTATTCATGACCACTGCGAGGTTATTGGAGGTCTCGACCAGACCGTCCACGTCCCTCGACATGGAAAGCACACCGTGCGGCATCCCGTCGAGCACACGCAGCAGCCGATCCCGAGCGTGGACATTGAGCACCTTGCGTCGCTCATCGTCATCATCGAGCTCCTTGACGGCCACAGTGAGGTCCGGATCGGAGGTCTTGAACTCCTCCAGAAAATCTCCGGCGCAGGACTCGGCCATCGCCTTCAGCGCGTCGATCTGCGTCTTGTCTACCCTACACACGGCGAAGGCCTCTCGCGGGATGGCGTTGTGCTTGGAGCCGCCGTCGATTGACACCAGATCGAGCTCGATGCCGTCCTCGATCGCGGCCAGTAAAATCCTCGTAGTGAGCTTGATGGCGTTGCCGCGGTTCTCGATGATGTTCAGACCGGAGTGGCCGCCGCGCAGCCCTGTCACCGCGATTTTCACCGGTACCGAGCCCAGCGAGGCGGTGCGCCGGGCGGTCTTGAGGGTTGCGACCGAGTCGGCGCCGCCGGCGCATCCGATATAGATCGCGCCGTCCTCTTCGGTGTCGAGGTTGAGCATGATGCGGCCGCTGACGATGGCCGGATCGAGGTCCTTGGCCCCGGTGAGGCCGGTCTCCTCGTCAATCGTACACAGCAGCTCGAGCGGGCCGTGAACGACATCGGGATCGTCGGCCATCGCCATCGCGGCGGCGACGCCGATGCCGTTGTCAGCGCCAAGGGTCGTGCCCTTGGCCTGGACCCAGTCGCCATCGACCTCCACCTCGATGCCCTCGGTCATGAAGTCGTGCTCGAC
>CAYPBC010000077.1:0-7645 GCA_964408845.1 uncultured Thermoanaerobaculia bacterium | reverse complement strand
CTGCGCCCTGCGCCCTGTGCCCTGCATGGATCATCCCGCCTTGCTGAGTTCCCAAAGAAGGATACCGGCTGACACGGAGAGATTGAGCGACTCGACGCCCTCCGCCATCGGGATGGCCACGAACTCGTCGACCTGTGATCGGGTCTTGGCGCGAATTCCCTTCTCTTCCGCCCCGACGCACACGACCCAGCGATCACAGGATCGTACCTCCTGGAGCGCCGTCCCGGCAGCGTCCGCGGCATAGATCCAGTAGCCTTGGGCGCGAAGGCGGGTCAGGGCGTCGGCGGCCACCTGCTCGCGCGCCACCTTCACCCGCCCGAGTTGGCCCGCGGCCGCCCTGGCCACGGCACCGCCGAGCGGCGGCGCCGACGGGCCGGCGATCACCAAGCCATCGACTGCAAATGCAGCCGCGGTGCGTACGACCGCACCAACGTTATGGGGATCGAGGACATCGTCGAGCAGGAGCACTCTCCCCGGTTCGTCCGCGTTTGCTATCAAATCCTCGAGAGAGACGAAAGAAATCGGCGCCGAACGCACAGCACACCCGTTGTGGGCAACCCCACCGGCCACACGGTCGAGACGTGCGCGCGGCGCAAGGTCGTAGCGGATGCCCCGGCGATGAGCAGCCGCCCTGATCTTCTTTGTTCGAGCGTCGCGTCGATCCCGTTGCAGCAGAAGCGCATCGACCGGCTGATCACTTTCGAGGATTCCGAGAACCGCGTGAAAACCGACGGTCCAGAGCTCGTCAGCCACGGCAGGCATCCGTCAGCCGGTTGCCAGCAACACACATGATTGGGAGTTTTGAGTTTTGAGTTTTGAGTTTTGAGTTTTCGAAAATCGGACTCTCCGAGGCGTGAAGGTGAGCAACCCGAGAGGGAGGGCGGGAACCCGCCGACGGCAGCGGAGTGAACTCAGGCCTCATCCGAAGGAGGAGGCCATGAGCCACGCGCTGACGGCGGTGCGACACCGCGCACGAAGAGTGCGAGTAACTCAAAACTAAAAACTAAGAACTCTGGAGGTCAGACCTCCATGATCTCCTGTTCCTTCTTCTCGAGGATCTCGTCGATTTTCCCGACGTAGTTGTCGGTCAGTTTTTGCACCTGCTCTTGGCCATCGTGCATCTGGTCCTCGGAGATCTCCTTGTTCTTCTCCAGCTTTTTGATCGCATCGTTGCCGTCACGGCGAATCTGACGAATCTCGTTCCGCGTCTCCTCCGCAACCTCGTGCGCCACCTTGGCCAGCTCCTTGCGCCGCTCCTCGGTGAGGGCAGGGATGTTGAGCCGCACAGTTCTGCCATCGTTGTTCGGAGTGAGGCCGAGGTTGGATCGGAGCAGAGCCTTTTCAATCTCGGCCAGCACCTTCGGCTCCCAGGGAGCGATGGCTATGGTTGAGGAATCGGGAACGGAGAGCGTCGCAACCTGGTTGAGGGGGGTTTGGGCGCCGTAGTAGTCGACTGTGATGCCATCGACCAGAGCCAGCGATGCGCGTCCGGTGCGCAGCTTGGCCAACTCGCCCTGGAACGCCTCGACGGCGCCCCGCATCCTGGTTTCGGTTTCCATCAATGAGCTGTTCATTCCGCCTCCCCGGGACCGACCCACGATCCCTCGTCGTCGCCCAATACAACCTGTTTCATAATACCCGGCCTGCCGATGTTGAAGACCTGAATCGGGATCTCGCTTTCCATACAGAGTGAGATGGCCGCTGCATCCATCATCTTCAGCCCACGGGTGAGGACCTCCTGGTAGCTGAGGCGCGGAATCAATTGTGCGTCCTTGTCGGCCGCCGGATCGGCTGTATAGACGCCATCCACCTTGGTCGCCTTCATCAGAATCTCGGCATCGATCTCGTTGGCCCGCAGGGCGGCCGCGGAATCGGTGGTGAAGAACGGGTTGCCGGTACCGCCGGCAAAGAGCACGACTCTTCCTTTTTCGAGATGCCGAATCGCCCGACGTCGGATAAAGGGCTCCGCTACTTCGTTCATCTCGATCGCGGTCTGCACCCGCGTCGGAACGCCGAGCTGCTCGATCGCTGACGACAGCGCGAGGGCGTTGATGACCGTGGCCAGCATCCCCATCGAGTCCCCGGTGATCCGGTCGATGCCCTGCTCGTGCGCCGACACGCCGCGGATAATGTTGCCACCCCCGACCACGACCGCGATCTGCACCCCGAGCGCGGCCACCTCGGCAAGCTCTCCCGCTATCGCTCGCACCACCGCCGGCTCGATTCCAAAGGGTTGGGAGCCCATCAGGGCCTCGCCCGAAAGCTTGACCATGATGCGGTGGTAGCGAGGTTGGGCCGAAGTCATTTGCCTACTCGTCGCTCCCCTCGCCGAGCTTGAAGCGAACGAATCGAACGACCGTCGCATCGTCACCGACATTTTCCTTGAGGTATTCCGAAACCGACTTTCCCGTCTCCTTGGCGAATGGCTGTTCGAGGAGCACCTCCTGGATGAAGAACTTCTCCATCTTCCCCTCGACGATGCGTTTGGCGATCTCCTCGGGTTTGCCCTGGTCCGTCGCCTGCTTGAGGGCGATTTCACGCTCGGTCTCGAGCAGGTCCTCGGTCACCTCCTCGCGGGTTACGAATCGCGGTTCGGCAGCCGCCACATGGAGGGCGACGTCGTGCAACGCCTCAGGAGTCACACCACCGGCGCCCTCGACCACGACTCCGATCTTGCCGCCACCGTGAATGTACGAGTTCAACAAATTTCCAGACCCGGCCTCCAGGCGCTCGAGCCGGTTGACGACGATGTTCTCACCGATGGTCGCAACTTTCTGCGAAACCGCCTCCTCCACCGTGTGTGCAGCGTCACCCGAGTAGGCCTGACCGATGAGCTCGGCAACGCCGTTCGCTTTAGACGACAGCGCCAGCGCGGCAAGTTCCTCGGCAAACGACACGAACTCGGGGTTGCGAGCCACAAAATCTGTTTCACAGTTGAGCTCGAGGACGACCATGGTCTCCTCGTCACCCTCAACCACCACCACGCCATCGCTCGCCGTGCGGTGCGCCTTTTTCGATGCCGCTGCGAGACCCTTGGTGCGAAGGAACTTGATCGCCTCCTTGAGGTCGCCACCGGTCTCGTTGAGGGCGTTCTTGCAGTCCATCATTCCGGCACCCGTCCGGTCCCTGAGCTCCTTGACCATCTGTGCTGTAATCGCCATGTCGTAACCCCTCACTCTCACGAATTTCTCTGTATAAGATTTCTCTGTGTCAAAAAAACCGGGGCCAGGCGCTCTCTGCCCCTGGCCCCGAAAACCACTCGTCGTCGGTCAGCCTCAGGCCTTGGCCTTGATGACCTCGCCATCTTCTGCTGCTTCCTCTTCGATGATCTCTGCCTTCGCCTCTTCGACAGCCTCGTCGGCTGCATCAGCCTCGTCAATAGCCTCGGCCTCTGTTGCAACCTCGTCAGCTATTTCCTCGGCGGCCTCCTCCGCAACCTCCTCGACCACAGCCGCCTCGGCCGCAGTCTCCTCCGCGACTTCCTCGACCACAGCAGCGGTTTCGGCGGCGGTTTCCTCGCCGACCTCGCCGACGGCATCGGAAGCGGCAGCGGCGGCAGCCTCAACCTCGGCGACGGCTGCCTCAGCGGCCACCACCTCGGCAATTTCGCCATCGACACCGGCCTCGGCCGCAACATCACTCTCTTCATCACCCACGAAGCGCTCGTCTGCGAGGTTCAGCCCCTCGAGGATGTTGTCTGCGATGCGCGAGGTGAAAAGTCGGATCGCGCGAATTGCATCATCGTTGCCGGGAATCGGGAAGTCGACCTCTTCGGGATCGCTGTTGGTATCCACAACGGCCACCACCGGAATTCCCAGGCGGTTGGCTTCCTGGATGGCGATGTGCTCGTGCACCGTGTCAATCACAAAGAGCGCGTCGGGCAGGCCCTCCATGTCCTTGATGCCCCCGAAGGCACGGTCCATCTTGCGGCGCTGCCGCTCGAGCCGAATGCGTTCCTTCTTGGTCAGGTGAGATTCCTCGTTGCCGAGCGTCGCATCGATCTCCTTGAAACGCTGAATCGACTTGCGGATGGTACCGAAGTTGGTCATGGTTCCACCCAACCACCGGTGATTCATATAGAACATCCCGCAGCGCTCGGCCTCCTCGCGGATTGCATCCTGTGCCTGACGCTTGGTGCCTACGAAGAGCACGTTGCGCCCGTTGGCCGCAAGATCGCGAATGAACTCGGCGGCATCGCCGAAATAGTGCAACGTCTTTTGCAGGTCGACGATGTGAATGCCGTTCCGCTTGCCGAAAATGAAAGGCTTCATCTTCGGGTTCCACCGCCGGGTCTGATGCCCGAAGTGTACTCCGGCTTCGAGCAGCTCCTTCATCTGAATAGTCGCCACAAAACTCTCCCTTACCTCTTGGAGAACTGGAAGCGTTTGCGGGCTTTGGGCTGCCCGGGTTTCTTCCGCTCCACCTTACGCGCATCGCGCGTCAGGAAGCCGACAGATTTCAATTTCGGTCGTAGCTCGGCGTTGAACTCGAGCAGGGCGCGGGAAATGCCGTGGCGAATCGCACCCGCTTGACCGGCGGTGCCACCGCCGACGACGTTGACCAGAATGTCGAACTTGTCGGCGGTCTCGGTCACCAGCAATGGCTGCCGGATCACCATCTTGAGCACCTGGTTCGGGAAGAACTCGTCAAAGTCGCGGTGATTGACCACGATCTTTCCGCTTCCCGGCCGCAGGTACACTCGGGCCACCGCGGTCTTGCGGCGCCCGGTACCGTAATACTGAATCTCTGCCACGAACTCCCCCTCTCACATCACAGGGTATGGGTCTTTGGCTGCTGCGCCTGGTGCGGGTGTTCGGGTCCCGGGTACACCTTGAGCTTTTTCAGCAGCTTTCGGCCGAGGCGGTTCTTGGGCAGCATGCCCCACACCGCGGCCTGAATCACTCGCTCGGGATACTTTTCGATTCGCTCACGCGCGGTCTCCGACTTCAGCGATCCGGGACGGCCAGAATGCCGATAGTAAACCTTGTCATCCATCTTGGCACCCGTCAGCCGCACCTTATCGGCGTTGATCACAACGACGAAATCACCCGTATCGAGGTGCGGCGTGAATTCCGGCTTGTGCTTGCCGCGCAGGAAACGCGCGACCTCGGTTGCAAAGCGGCCGAGCACCTGGTCGGATGCATCCATCACCACCCACTCACGCGATATCTCATCTTCCTTCGGTATATAGGTTCGCATCGTGTGTTTCCTTATAGTTTCACAGACCCCCGGCAGGCACAGGGGAACAAGACTCTACCCAAGCAAATCCCGGCTGTCAAGGCGTTTTCCGGGCCGATTCGCTAGCCTGCGTTTCTCACCGGGCTAGGTTTCCGCCGGTAGGCGGCGCTGGCCTCGCTGTGGAAGATCGTCGAGTCGGCCGGGACCGAACCACACGGCCAGCCAGCGCGCCGCTCCCTGCACCGTCAGAATCCGGAGATCCAGCTCATCCGGAAGCCACTTTCGGAGATCCACCACGACGATTCCCTGCCCGGGAAAGACCTTCAACAACGGGCTCTCGAGTGACCGCAAACCGAGCTCGACGGCTGCTCTCGGCACCGGGATACCGCCCAGCGCGCGCAGCTTACGCATGCGAAAACCGACGAAGCGATCACGCAATCGGATCTCGGCCAGCTCCAGGCCGACTCGGGCAGCGATGCCCTTCCAGGTCACCGTCGCCTCGGCGGCCAGCGCATCGCCCTCTCCTTGAAGGGAAATATCACCGATCCTGTCACTGCTCGACAACCATTCGTTGAGATGCCTTTCGACGCGGACGAGATCGAGCGTCAGGTGGAGCCCGTCCCAACGGGCCAACGGAGATGGCAGCAAGGAGTCGATCACGCGACCAAGTATAGGCGAGCCACGGGATTGAGTTAGGAATTAGGAATTAGGAATTAGGAATGTCGCCCACCATCGCAAGATTTCGAATTTCGAATTTCGAATTTGACGTCCCTCATCTTGAATGGGACGCCGGAAAGCTTTGGTCGGCATGGCGCTGTCGCGAATGTTCACCGGACGTGCCGCTTCTGGCGATATTGGGAGCACGGATGACTGTTGTGAGTGGATGCCTCTGGCCCAAATCCGTCAGAGGGGGCACTCACGGGCAATGCCGTTCCGGAGAATCGGGGCGTTCAAGCAGGAAGGACTTCGCCGGGGCGAAGTGGCCCGTCCGGACACGGACGCGGACGCGGGTGTTGCGATACACTCGGCGGCACCATGAGCGACACCGAACAGCTTCTCGAGATCATCGACCGCTTCGCCGACACCCGGGTCGCGCTCTACGGCGATCTCGTGCTCGATCGTTTCATCCTCGGCACCCCGAAGCGAATCTCCCGTGAGGCGCCGGTGATCATCCTCCGCCACGAGGACCAACGCGACCTCCCCGGCGGCGGCGCCAACGCCCTCGCCAACCTTGCAGCCCTCGGTGCGACGGTAAGGGTGATCGGCGCGGTCGGCGACGACGAGCCGGGCCGTGCGCTGGCAGAGGCTCTCGCAGTGGGCGGGGTCGACACCCGGCGCATTGTCACCGTGCCAAGCTTCAGAACCCCGACCAAGGTCCGCATCCTCGGCGGCGGCCCGGCATCGCTCAAACACCAGGTCGCCCGCTACGACATCGAGGACGAGCTTCCGGAGCAGGGCAGCTGGAGGGACGAGCTTCGCACGCATCTTCTCGATGAGATGAAATCGGCCGGCGCCCTCGCGATCTCGGACTACGGCTACGGGTGCATCCAACCCGAAGATCTTCGAAATTGCCCCGCCCCGGTTCCGCAGCAGCCGTGGCTCTGCCTCGACTCGAGATACCGAATCGGCAGCTTTCGCGGCGTCGACGGCGCAACCCCGAACCTCGAGGAGCTGGAGGCCAACTGCGGCCGGCGTTTGACCTCGGACGCCGAGGTTGCCGCTGCTGCTGAAGAGCTGCGGCTGGGGCTGGACGCCCGCTTCGTGCTCGCCACCCGCGGCAACCACGGCATGACCCTGGTGGAGGCCGATCGAGAGCCCGTCCATATCCCCGTCTTTGGTACCGACGAGGTGGCCGACGTCACCGGCGCCGGCGACACCGTGCTCGCCGTTCTCACGGCTTCCCTGGCAGCCGGCGCCACACCACTCGAGGCCGCTCGGCTCGCGAATATCGCGGCCGGCCTGGTGGTGATGAAGCTCGGCACGGCGACCATCTCCGCCGACGAGCTCCGCCAGGCAGCAGCCGGTTCGGAAACCTGATGACCGAACCACGGGTCAAGTTGCGCGCAGTCGACGAACTCGCCGAAGAGTGTAGGGAGTGGCGGGATCAAGGTTTGGACGTCGTGCTCGTCAACGGGGCCTTCGACGTCCTCCACGTCGGCCATCTGCGGTATCTGGAAGCCGCCGCGGCTCTCGGCGATCGGCTGCTCGCCGCGGTCAACTCCGACCTCTCAGTCCAGCTCAGCAAGGGTGAGCTGCGACCTATCATCCCCGAGGCCGAGAGGGTGGAGATTCTGTCCCACCTGTGGATGGTCGACCGTATCTGTCTCTTCGACAGTCCCACGGTGTCGCCGGTCCTCGAGATCCTGCAGCCTCAGATCCATGCCAAGGGCACCGACTACACCATCGACACGGTGCCGGAGCGAGAGGTCGTGGCGGCCTACGGTGGTCGAACGGCCATCTGCGGCGA
>CAYPBC010000076.1:0-7662 GCA_964408845.1 uncultured Thermoanaerobaculia bacterium | reverse complement strand
CTCAAACGCCGCCAACAGCTCCCGCTCCCGGCCCCTCGCTACCGGCAACACCCGGTTCACCGGCGGCTCGAGCTTGACCTCCCAGTCGCCACCCGGCACGCGCCGGCGGACCTCCTGAACCCGTCGCAGATTGACGGCGTGGTTCTTGTGAACCCGCAGAAAACCGAAGCCGGCCAGCGCCTCCACCACCTTGCCGAGTGACCGCCGGTCGCGCAGCCGCTTCCGGCTACGTTGACGCACCCAGGTGGTCGCCCCCTCCGCCTCCAGCCAGTACACGTCCTCAGGCTCCACCACCACCCCACGCCCCACCTCGACCCACACGATCATCCGGTCGTCAATAGAATTCATAACCCATCATCCAATGAAAAGCGGATTTTCGCAATGATAAGAAGTCATAGACTATTGATAAGCGGATTTACGGCATGATCTGCAGATCGTTTCGTGGGGTTAAACAGTCACCCATGAGCTACCTGTATGTTCGTGACCTTGAACGGCCATTCGTGGACATTTCGCCCGTTCAATCCCGCCGCCGTACTCCTTGATCTCCGCCTCGTGCTGGGCGTCTCGCTTCTGGCCGCCTCCGTTGAAGACGTCGACCAAGCTCCCCTTCGCCTGCCTTTTCCACGTCGCGATCAGATTCGGATGAACGTTGTATCGCGCCGAGAGCTGGGCCAAAGTCTGTTCTCCGCGCAGCGCCTCAAGCGCCACCTTCGCCTTCAGCTCGGCCGGGTACTTGCGTCGTTTTGCCATTGTTCTGCGACTCCCTTCAGGTCTGGGGAGTCCACCTTAGCAAGCTGTCCGAATTCCGGGGGCCACCTCTCCCAGTGCATCACCCAAATGGGTGATGCACCCCGTTGACTCGCCCATTATATTCTCGGATAGATGACGAAAAGATCTTTGCAACAAGGGGCTTTTCGGTGTGGGAAAGGCGCCCAGCCCATCCGTGTGACGTTCCTTCATGTTGCGAACGCGAGGCGGGGGCTCGGGTGAAAACAGATTCTCTTGTAGCGTGCCGTGACACCATCATCTGAACTGTAACGGGTGCTTTCTTGGAGGTGTAATCATGCTAGAGGCGTACAACGAGTTGTTCGGACGGAGTCCTCAGGCGCCGGCGAGATCGCGATCAAGCGCGAGCTGCCTCGTGGCCCTTGCGGCCCTGCTCGCTCTGATCTTTACCGGAGCCCCGCGGGCAGAGGCAGTCGAAAGCGCCAGCCGGACAGCGCCCGCTCATAGGCAGGCGCAGGCCACGACCGACAGCGGCTCCGAGATCAAGGGAGCCGGCTCCGGTTTGCGCATCGTGAGGCTCCCCGAGGAAATGGACCGGCCGTCGATCGAGATAACCTTTACTGCGCCCACCACGGCGCCGCGGGGCCCGGGCGACAAGGGCACGCTAATCGTGGCCATCGAACCTCGCATTTCCGCCGAAAGCTCGATGCTCACACTGGCCATCGCCGGAGGCGCCTCGAGCAAGGGGCTGTCGCATGGGGATGAATGGCGTGAGGTCAAACCCGGACGCTCCCTGCTGGACGGCGTCGAAATCCGGCAGCAGGCCGCGCGCGACTTCGGAGTTCTCCGGAAGGGAGAGGTGCGGCGGTTCGAGTTCACGGTCGACTTTCA
Organism: uncultured Thermoanaerobaculia bacterium; assembly: GCA_964408845.1. Lineage (GTDB taxonomy): Bacteria > Acidobacteriota > Thermoanaerobaculia > Thermoanaerobaculales > Sulfomarinibacteraceae > Sulfomarinibacter. The sequence continues at coordinate 6,045 of CAYPBC010000076.1, read as the reverse complement.
GGCCAACGGCGTCGGTTATCTGGCGCTGGGCGTTCGTACGCCCGCCCGGGGACCGGCCCAGAACTCCGAGGCCGGGGTGCTGTACTTCCTGGTTGACAACGAGACCGTCTACTTCTCCGACCACAGCGTCCTCGACCTGAGGGCCCAGGCGCTCAACGCAGACTTGCGCAGGAAGGGGGTCTCGGAAGAGGAGATCGAGAAACGGATCGAACGGCTGAAGCGCGGCGGCGCCAAGGTCGACAAGAAGATCGAGCCGCCAAAAGACGATTCCGGACCCATCACCCAGGAGCCGAGCTCCTACAACTCGGTCACTGTCCAGGGGCAGGTGCTCTTTACCGACGTACTTGGCAGTACCCACCCCGTGCGTTTCGCCACCGTTGAGATCTGGGACGAGGAGGCGGGCGCCGACGAACTTGTCGACACCACCTCGACCGACGGCAGCGGTAACTACTCGTCGACCGTCGACGACAACGACGGCGACGGGACGGGACGGGACTTCTACGTCGTGGCAATGGCGGAAGGAGACACGGTATCGGTCGAGGATATCGACAACCCGGGAACGGTGTGGTCGATTGACTCCTTGCCCGCCCTGGTGGACGTGGTCGACGGGTCGACGTTGACCATCGGCCTCACCGCCACCAATGCTCAGGTCGACGCCAACAACGTGGCCTTCGAGGTCTACGAGGCGATCAACTACCTGTCGCGATACCTGGCTGACCTGGGCGAGCCGCTGCCCGCTCTGGTTACTATGCTCTATCCGCGCTCGACGGACGGCTCTTCCTACAACCGCCCCTCGCAGACCATTACCACTGGCGGTACCGACAACCACGACTGGGACAACCTGCATCACGAGTACGGCCACCACATCCAGAATCTTTACAACACCGCTGACAGCCCTGGCGGGCCACACGGCCTCGGCGACAATCTCTGCTCAACCCACGGCAAGGATGCCGGCCTGCGCCTCGCCTGGGGCGAGGCCTGGCCGACCTTCTTCGGCACCACGGCGCAATTCGAGCTCAACCTGGCTACGCTGGGTATCCCCAACGTGGGCGACACCAGCTACACCGACACCAAACCCGTCGGCGCCGACCTGACCTACGACCTGGAGCCCTCGGCGGGATTCCAGGGTGAAAGTGACGAGGTCAGCGCTCAGCGGCTGCTCTGGGACCTCTACGACACGGCCAACGACGACGGAGATACCGTGGCGTTGCCAGCCCAGGAGCTCTGGAATTTGGTCGCGGACAGCGAATGCCACACCCTGTCGGAGTTCTGGAACGCGCTGGTCTTCCTGCGCACCGAGGCCGAGAAAGCCACCTTTGGCGAGATCGCCCAGGACCACGGCGTCGGGACCGACCCCACCTCGCCGGCAGACGGAGCGGTGTTCGCGGGCGGGATCGCGCCCAACTTCCAATGGACCGCGAACCTCGAGTGCGACACCGGCGGCAACAGTCGCTTCTCGATGCGCGCCTACAACGCCGCCTTCACCTCGCTGTTGTGGGCCTCACCGTGGCAGCCGGCGGCCAGCCTGACCCCGACCGACAGCCAGCGCGACCTGATCTTCGCGGGCCCCGACGCCTCGCTGCGCTGGCTGGTGACCAGTCGCGACATCACCGTTCCCGAGACCGGCCCCTATTACGGCGCCTCGCGGGTCATCGACGACGACTTCGACGTTCCGGACCGCAGCCCCGTCGATCTGATTCTTGCTCTGGACATATCTAGCAGTATGGACAGTGTTGTCCCTGGCGCCACCACCGGCCTGACCAAAATCACGCTGCTGCGCCAAGCCGCGGAGGTCTTCCTGCAGACCTGGCGGTTGCACCAGGTGCCGGGCGACCGGGTCGGGGTCATCTACCTCAATTCAGACACCTCGTCGATCCCTGCCGCACCTCCCGTCCTGCGGGATCTCGCGACCGAGGTCGATGCTGTGATCACAGACATCAACGGCAAGGGCGCCTCGGGCTGCACGGCCGTGGGCGGCGCGCTGCAGGTCGGATTCGACAGCTTCGACGCAACGAGCATGAACAAACAGGTCATCATCCTGTTCTCTGACGGCATGCAATCGATCAACCCGTTCGTGGGCGAGGAGGGATCGCCGGAGCGGCTGAAGATCATGACCTTCGCCAGCGGCAGTTCCCTGCCGTTCGGGGCCTTCTTCTGTTCGACGGCCACCGCCGACGATCTTGCCGGCGTTGACATCGTCCCCGACGGCCAGTTCCTCGACGACCACGGCGTGAAGGTTCACACCATCGGCGTCGGGGTCGACGGCGCCGGGTTCCAGGAGCTGATCGAACGGGTCGCCGATGAGACCTCGGCCCTGCACCACTTCACTTCGGCGCCGGACGAGAATCTCGACATCTTCTACACCAACGATCTCGTCTCCAGCCTCAAGACCGCCACGCTCGAGGTCGTCGGCACGTCGTCCGGCGAGGTCTCCTCCCGGCGCGGCAAAACACTCCTCGTGCCCGTCAACCAGACGGCGATCTCGCTGACCGTGGTGCTGTCCTGGAAGGGGGGCGAGGGCGATGTGGAGATGTCGGTCCACGCACCGGGTGGGGAGATGGTGAGCCCGACCGAACTCAAGGAAAGCGGCTTCTACCGCATCTGGAAGTATGATCTGCCGCCAGAGGTCGGAGGCGCCGATGTCGGTGCAGTCGGCAACTGGAGGGTTTCTCTCAGGGGCTCCGGTAGCGCGCTCAAATACCAGATGACCGCGATTGTGGATGAGCCCTGCTTCCACTATCAGTTCAACGTGCCATCGATCGCCACGGCGACCGGTGACCGGATTCTTCTTACTGCCGCGCTCACTCAAAAGGGGAAGCCTGTGCTCGGGGGCGATGGCGTCTTTGTCGAGGTCGAACGACCGGCCGAACCGATGGGCAATTTGCTTGTCGAGTGGTTGCCACGCACCAAGACGGCTCGGGAGCGCCAACAGGGTTACGAGAGCGAGAAGAGGAGCGAGATCGATCCCTCCAAGCGCGCCTTTCACGCCGCAATGAAGGAGCTTTACGCCCAGCCCGCGTTTGTCGAGCGAGCTCGGGCCAAGACCCGCCACAAGGTCTTCCTCGCCGATGACGGCAGCAAGAAGCGCGGCGATGCCAAGGCCGGCGACGGTATCTACTCCGGCTATCTGGCGACCACCCAGATCCCGGGCAGCTATCAGCTCAAGCTGGTGGTCCAGGTCTCGTCGCTCTGTGGGCGTGTGACCCGCACCGAGTCGACCACGACCCTGGTGAGCGTCGACTACTTCGATCCGGAGAGAAGCGTGCTCGCAGCCGTGCCGCTGAACGAGAGGGCCTACTCAGTGCTGGTGGCGCCGATCGATCGCTTCGGCAATCTGCTCGGTCCGGGCCGCGCCGAAGAGATCGAGATCTACGCCAAAGGCATCAAGCCGATTGGTGCGGTGCGCGACCGTCTAGACGGCTCCTACGAGCAGGTCATCGAGGTCGAGCGTGGGCACAACCCCAAGGTGACGGTGCAGGCGCGCGGTCGGCAGCTCGCCAACGTCTACTTTCGCGATATGCTGCGAAACGGCAAGAAGTTCCTTGGCGAGGATCCGAAACAGAGCAAGTGAGCCGCATTCATAACGACAAACGGCCGGGGAGGCCGCCAGTGACTAGCCGATACAACGAATCGACAATGAGGCGGAAGTCGCCGGGCTGGGCAACGGCCCGGTGGCCCGGCTGGGTGCTGGCGAGCGTTCTCCTGGCTGGCTGCAACACGGGCTATCGGGGGGGCGTCTACGAGCGGCTCGCCGACGGCAGCATCGGACCGACGATCGCCGGCGTCGAGATCAAGTTCGTCAAGGAGGATGGAAGTGTCGTTGCCGGGACGACCAGCACGGCCGCCGGCCGCTACGAGGCCCAGCTCGAGCTGGGTCGTTACCGCGTCACCGCCGGACACGTCTCGTACGAGGATTACTCCTCGGCACCCGGCTTCTTCGTGGTCACCGGCTCGGGCTACCAGACCGGAAACCTCTTTCTACGCCAACCACGCGTCACGACGGTCCTCGTCGTGCGCCACGCCGATCGCGACGGCTCCAAGGACGCCTTGATGGTGCCGCAGGGGACCGACCGTGCCGCGCGGTTGGCCGAGGTGGCGGCGCGGGCGGGTGTGACCGCCATCTACTCCACCAACACGGTTCGCACCCGCTCGACTGTCCAGCCGCTGGCCGCCGCGCTCGACCTCGAGATCCAGCTCTACACCAGCGAACAGGACGCCGCCATCCGTGTCGCGACCGACCATCCCGGCGACGTGGTGCTGGTCGTCGGACACAGCAACACCACCACCGGACTGGCCGAGGCGATCGTAGGCCAGGATCTGTATCCCGGCGCGCCGAATCCCCACACCGACGACTTCGACAATCTGTTTCTCGTCGGCCGGGTGGTGGGTGCAAGCCAGGGCAACGTGCTCAACCTGCAGTACGGCGCCGACAGCGCGCCCGACACTTCAGGACTGAGCCGGGCGCAGATCACCAACGTGGTGTTGGTGCGGCACGCCGAACCTGACGGCAGCGGGCTCTCACCGGCGGGGCAGCAGCGCGCGGACGACCTGGCGCGGGTGGTGCGCAAGGCGGGGGTGAGCGCAGTCTACGCGCCGCTCTCGACGCCCGCGGCAGCCACCATGGCTCCTGTTGCTACTGCCCTGGGTGTGGCCGTGACCTCGTACGGCGCAGGGGATATCCCGGCGCTGGTCGCCCAGGTCTTTCAGGATCATGCCCTCGAGACCGTGGTCATCTGTGGGGATAACTCCGCCCTTCAGGCGCTCATCGGCGAGCTCGGCGCCAGCCCGGTGCCGCCGCTCTATGGCGACGAGCACGATCAATTGATCGTGGTGCAGGTGCCCTCGCAAGGTACCGGCCGTCTGGTCACCCTCCAATACGGCGCCGCGAGCCCGTAGGTCCCTCATCGCGTCGTGCACCCTCGATCCGTCAGTTAGGGTGCCACCCCTCGCATTGACGCATTGTTGCGGGCAGCTGCTGAGATTCCCCGGTCGAGGGAATCGAGTCGGTCGCGGAATGTGCGGTCGTTTCGCTCCTGAAGAAGTCCGAGCTTGAGCCAGCGTGTCAGCGACGAAGGGTGCTTGGCGATGAGGGCGGCGATATCGCGCGATCGTAGGCGGTAGCGGCCCACCGCGAGGGTAGTGAGTTCGATTCGCCCTCGAATCAACCCGGGACTCCAAAGAGGGGAGGAGAGGTGAGCAATCCTATGGCCGGAGAACTGCTCGAATAATCTGACGAATTCGCCCAGGTCGATAACGAGGCGATCGTCCTCGAGAGCCTGCCCGTCAAACGTCTTCGCCTCGGGATGGAGATCGGGCCCCACGATTTCGTCCGCGTCGTGCGCCCCCTTCCACCACGGCAGATTCTCAACTCCTTGCGCGAACCACTTGGCTTCAGCAACAGCGCGAATCCATGCGAGATACCTCTCCCGAACGCCGTTCCCGAGATGGCCGTCAAATCCAGTGAGGACCGCGGGGATGTCGATAAGCAGGGGCTCGCAATGACCGAGGATTTTCCGGTGTCCGCTGAATGAGTAGTCGGCCGGGTCGTTCACGATGCCGGCGGCAACGGGGTTGAGATGGACGTAGGAAACGACCTTTCGAAAGTAATCTTGCGAGTCGATGATCCGTGCCCGGTAACGGCTTTGCCAGAGCCGCCCGAGATATCGTCGTCGCCGATTGAAACCGCGAGCCACACCGGCTTGGAGCCGCAACATCGAGCGCCACAAAGGGACAGAATCGGTTTTGACCACCAGGTGATAGTGGTTGCCCATCAGACACCAGGCGAGCACCATCCAACCATCGAGATCACGAACCTCACGAACAGCTTTTACAAACTCTGACGCCTCACTCGAATCGTCAAAAACAAACTCGCCACGCGCTACGCGGCTATAAGCGTGGTAAGTGGCTCCGGAAACAAAGCATGAGGCTTTCGCGGCATGGGAGGCCTCCCATGCGCGGACGGGGCCTCCCGATTTGTTTCTACCCCGCCCCCCTCACAATGCAACAATGCGAAGGGTGGCACCCATGGGGTGCTGTTGACTGGGG
>CAYPBC010000075.1:0-7726 GCA_964408845.1 uncultured Thermoanaerobaculia bacterium | reverse complement strand
GCCTGAGCTCACTCCGCTGCCGCCGGCGGTTTGAGGACAACGTCATGTCGGGATGGCACCTCCAATAAACGTGCCCTCGAGGGCCTCCGCGACGACGCCCCCCGTGCCATCCGCATTGTTCCGGTCGCCCTCCTTGTAGCGTAGGCGTTTTGCCTGTATGTGCAGCCGGGACGGCTGCGCTACAAAACACGCCGGATGAGTTTGTCCTTGTAGCGCAGGCGTTTCGCCTGTATGTGCAGCCGGGACGGCTGCGTTACAAGAAAAACCGGGTTGGTTTGCCCTTGCGGTGCGGGCGTCTCGCCTGCAGGGCGGAAATTCCGAATTCCGAATTCCGAATTCCGAATTCGTCCGATCGTCCGTGGCATAATCAGCTCGTGGCAGGAGACTGCAGGTCTCAATAATTCGAGGGGGAGGACACGCACTGATGAAGTACTCCGAAAACGTCAAAGGACTGAAGGCCACGGCGAGGGCGCTCGAGGACAGTTTCTTTGCCAAGGAAAACGCTCGGGTTTTGGAGGAGTTGCGCGCCGCCTCCGTACGGGAGGAAAAGAAGAAGGAGTTCCGGGAGTATCTCGATATCGAGAGTGAGGATGTCCTTGACGCCCTCATCGATCTCGACGTCGAGCCCGAGACCCTGGTCGCCTTCACCCTCGTTCCGCTGGTCGAGGTGGCTTGGGCCGACGGCGAGATCCAGCCGAAGGAGCGTGAGGCCATCATCAAGGCGGCGATTGAACGCGGCGTCGAGGATGGCAGCCCGACCTGCACCCTGCTCCGGAACTGGCTCCAGACCCCACCCGACGCCGTTCTCCTCGAAACCTGGCAAGGCTATATCGAGGAGCTCAAGGATTCCCTCGGCGAACGGGCGAGGGCTCATCTCAAGAGCTCGTCCATCGGTCGCGCCCGCGCCGTCGCCGAGGCGGCGGGTGGTTTCCTCGGGATCGGCTCGATCTCCGTGGCGGAGAAGAAGAAGCTCGAAGAGCTGGAGTGGGCCTTCGAGTGAGGTGCTGCCGCGTGCTGCGGCACACAGTCCTCGCCACTGCCATCATCCTCGGCGTGCTCGCATCGGCATCGGCCGCAGAGTTCGGCCTGCAACTCCTGGCCGAGACCGCCCTCCCGGGTGATCTCGAGGTTGACGGCATCCTGGTGGGTGGGCTTTCGGGGCTGACCTACGATCCCGGCTGCAATCTCTACTACGTGGTATCGGACGACCGCGGTCGCTACGGCCCACCGCGTTTCTTCACCCTCACGGTCAGTCGTGCGGGAAACGCGGCCACGATCGAGGTCCTCGATGCGACCACCCTGAGAAACCTCGAAGGAGGGCTCCTCGGTCGTGGCGAGGTTGATCCGGAGGCCCTCGTCCTCGCCCCCGATGGCACGCTCTTGATCAGCTCCGAGGGCGCCCCGCATCGCGGCGTTCAACCGTTGATCGCGCGCTTCACCCTCGATGGGCGGATGCTGGGTGGAATTCCGTTGCCGGAGCGCTACCTCGCGAGTGCTGACGGTGCGCGTGGGGTCCGAGACAATCTGGCCTTCGAGGGTCTGGCCCTGGCACCGGCGGGTAACCGGCTCTTTGCCATCGCCGAGAACGCCCTTATCCAGGACGGACCGGCGGCGGATCTCGGCCAGGGCAGCTCAGCTCGCCTCCTCGTGATGGACCTCGCCACGGGTGACAGGGTTGCCGAGTACGTCTACGAGGTGGGACCGGTCCCGGACGAACCACGGCCGGCCACCGCCTTCCGCACCAATGGCGTCTCCGAGATCCTCGCGATCGACGGTCACCGGCTGCTCGCGGTCGAGCGTTCGTTCTCCGCAGGTGTCGGCAACCGGGTACGGCTCTACCTCGTGGATCTCGACGGTGCGACGAACATTGAGGACATCGACAGCCTTGCCGGGAACCTCGGAAAGCGGCCGCGGCCGGTGGCCAAGATCCCTATCGCCGACCTCGCAGATCTCGGTATCACGCCCGACAACATCGAGGCCATGGCCCTCGGTCCCGCCCTGGACGACGGCCGCCGGCTCCTCGTCATGGTCGCGGACAACAACTTTCAGCCCTCGGTCCAGAGCAACCAGGTGCTGCTCTTCGCTCTCGCCGGCGTCGCGTCGCCAATCGCCGAGGTGCCGCCGGCAACGGTTCACGAGATCCAGGGCGCGTCACATTTTTCGCCGCTGGTGGGCCGATGCGTTGCCGGGGTCTCGGGTGTGGTGACGGCGATCCTCGGCAGCCGCAAGGGGCAGGCGTTCTGGGTTCAGGATCCGGTAGGTGACGGCAACCCGGCCACCTCGGACGGCCTACTGGTGACCGCGTTTGAAGGTCTGCCGCAGGTGGCGGTCGGTGATCTCGTTCATCTTGGGGGCCGCGTCGAGGAACGATCCTGGCGCACCGAGCTGCCGGTCACCCGCCTCGTCGCTTCGGATGTGAAGATTATTCGACGCGACCACGAACTGGCGGCGCCGGTCACCCTGGGTGAGGGCGGCCTGGTGATTCCGCAACCGGATGTGGCCTCCCCGGGTCTGCGCACCTTCGACCCTGTGGTCTTTGCCGCGGACGCTTTCGAGAGTCTGGAGGGGATGCGGGTGCGCATCGAAAACCCGGTGGTTGTGGGACCAACCTCGCGCTACGGTGAGATCGTCGTGTTGGCCGGTGGCGGCCGGGGAGCGATGCAGAGAACCGCCCGGGGCGGCGTCCGGCTGCTCGACGACAATGCCAACCCGCAGCGGGTAGTGATCGACGACCGGCTGGTGCGCGACCCGCCCGACCTCGCGGTCGGCGATGTCCTCACCGGGCCGGTCGATGGCATCCTCCACTACACTTATGGCAGCTACAAGCTGCTCAATACCCGCCCCCTGGCTTCCGCGGTCCCCGGCCGACTCGATCGTGAGCGAACCTTTTCGAAGGACGACGCCGCCCATCTCAGGGTGGCCACCTTCAATCTGGAGAACCTCTCCGCCCGATCACCGGACGAGAAGTACCAGCGGTTGGCTGCAATTATCGCCGGGAATCTCGGCTCGCCCGATATCCTGGCCGTCCAGGAGGTGCAGGACGACTCGGGGCCAAAAGACGATGGTACGGTGAGCGCCGATGAGACCTTTCGCCGCCTGATCGGTGCCATCGAGGCCGAGGGAGGAGTGCGCTACGCCGCCCGTTTGTTCGACCCGGTCGACAAAGCCGACGGCGGGCAGCCCGGCGCCAACATCCGGACGGCGTTTCTTTACAATCCAGAGAGCGTGGAGTTCGTGGATCGCATCGGCTGCGGCGACGGGATGCGCGCAGACGTGGTCGACGGTCCGTCGCTGAATTGCAGTCCCGGGTTGGTGGATCCGGGCAACCCGGCGTTCGACACTGGTGAGGACGGCCGCGGCGGTAGCCGCAAACCGCTGGTGGGCGAGTTCCGATACAGGGGCCGGCGTCTCTTCGTCGTGAACCTCCACCTCGCCTCCAAGGGCGGAGACGATCCGCTCTTCGGGAGACGCCAGCCCCCGATGGCACCCTCCGAAGATCGCCGAAATTCCCAGACTGGTGTGGTGGCGGAGTTCGTTGGTGCACTGATGGCCCGTGACCCGGAGGCCGCCGTCATCGTACTGGGCGATCTCAACGATTTCGAGGAATCAAAGCCGCTCGCGACCCTCGGAGGAGCGGGTCTCGAGGATCTCGTCCTGCGTCTGCCGCTAGACGATCGCTACACCTTCATCTACCTCGGGAACTCCCAGGTTCTCGACCACATCCTCGTGAGCCCGGGTCTGACCGACGGCGCCGAGATCGACATCGTCCACCTCAACGCCGAGTTTCCGGCCACCGACCGTGCCAGCGACCATGATCCGGTCGTTGCGCGGGTATCGTTAGAACGATAAACGTTGAACGTTCAAACGTTCTAACGCTCTGCTAGCATGCCCCCATGCCCAGCCGTCTTCCCACCGATGTCCGTGAGCGTCTCGAGCGCGTCCGCCTCCTGGTCCTCGATGTCGACGGCGTGCTCACCGACGGCACCCTGATCTACTCGGCCGACGGCGAGGCATACAAACAATTCTCGGTGCGCGACGGTCTCGCCATCCGCCTCCTGCTCCAGGCCGGCATCCAGGTTGCGGTGATCACGGGGCGATCGAGCGAGGTGGTTGAAACCCGGTGTCGCGAGCTGGGAGTGGATTCCGAGCTCATCATCGTCGGTTCGCGTGACAAGAACGCTGACCTCGATCGTATCGAGCGCTTGCTCGGCATCGAGGATCGTATGGAGATTGCGGCCATGGGCGACGATCTGCCCGATCTGCCGATGATCGCGCGGGCGGGGTTTGCGGCATGTCCGGCGGATTCCGCGCCCGAGGTTGCCGCCGCCTGCGACCTGGTGTGCGGCGCGGTCGGCGGACGCGGCGCGGTCCGTGAGCTCGCCGAGCTCCTCCTCAAGGCTCAGGGGAAGTGGATGGAGCAGGTCGGCGACTGGGTGACGCCCGGGATGCAGCGTCAATGAGGCAGTACCTCGATCTGCTCGGGCACATCCTGGATCGCGGGGTGGCGAAGGACGATCGCACCGGCACCGGCACCCTGAGCGTCTTCGGCCATCAGATGCGCATCGATCTGACGAAGGGCTTCCCCCTCTTGACGACCAAGAAGCTCCACCTGCGCTCGATCATCCACGAGCTGCTGTGGTTTCTGAGGGGCGACACCAACCTCGATTCCCTGCATGAGAACAACGTCACGATCTGGGACGAGTGGGCGGATGAAAACGGCGACCTGGGGCCGATCTACGGTTCTCAGTGGCGCTCCTGGTCGATCCCGGACGGCGGCGGCATCGATCAGATCACGCGCGTGATCGAGGGCATCCGGGACAACCCGGACTCGCGCCGCCACATCGTGTCGGCGTGGAACGTCGCCGACCTCGACAGCATGGCCCTGCCGCCGTGCCACTGCCTCTTCCAGTTCTGGGTCGCGGACGGCGGCCTCTCGTGCCAGCTCTACCAACGCAGTGCCGACGTCTTTCTCGGCGTGCCCTTCAACATTGCGTCCTACGGCCTGCTGACGATGATGGTGGCCGAGGTCTGCGATCTCGTGCCGCGCGAGTTCATCCACACCTTTGGTGATGTCCATCTCTACCGCAACCATCTCGAGCAGGCGAGGACCCAGCTCGAGCGTGAGCCCCGCGCATTGCCGACGATGCACATCGACCGCGAGACCGACTCGATCTTCGACTTTCGATTCGAAGACTTCCGCCTCGAGAGCTACGACCCTCACCCCGGCATCAAGGCGCCGATCGCGGTGTGACGATGGCGGTGTCCCTGATTGTCGCGGTGTCCGAAAACGGGGTCATCGGCAGGGACGGCGGTCTGCCGTGGCGATTGTCGGGCGATCTCAAGCACTTCAAAAGTACGACCACGGGGCATCACCTCATCATCGGCCGCCGCACCTGGGACGAGGTCGGCCAGCCGCTGCCGGGGAGGACGATGGTGGTGGTGACCCGGAGCCGCGCCCTCCAGGCTGAGGGCGTGACCATCGTGCGCTCGTTGGATAAGGCCCTCGAGGTGGCTCGCAACGACGACGAGCCCTTCATCGGCGGCGGCGCCCACATCTACCGGGTGGCGTTGGAAAACGACCTCGTCGACCGCCTCCACATCACCCGTGTTCACGCCGAGATCGAAGGTGACACCTTCTTCCCGCAGCTAGACCTCGATGATTGGGAGCTGGTGTCCGAAGAACACCACGAGGCGGACGAGAAGAACGAGCATCCCTACAGCTTCCTCGTGTACGAGCGTCGTACCTCACGTCGGCTTTCGTGATGTCTTTTTTTTCGGACTCGCGCTCGCAAGCGCGATCCGAAAAAAAAGAAAACGCAAACGCTCTTAGCTGACCTGAGTCCCCGGCGGCACCTCGGAGTCGGGGGCGAGTAAGAACGCAGCTCCGTCGACGTTTGCGGCGAGCAGCATCCCCTGTGACTCGACGCCCATGAGCTTCGCCGGCTTGAGGTTGGCGACGACCACGATCTGGCGTCCGACCAGGTCGGCGGCCTCATAGCGCTCGGCGATGCCGGCGACCAGCTGTCGCGGTTCGGCCTCGCCGAGGTCGACCATCATCCGCACCAGCTTCTTCGACTTGGGCACCTTCTCGGCTTCGCGAATGGTGCCGACGACCAACTTTGTCTTGAAGAACTCATCGATGGACAGGAGATCGGCCGCGGCGGTTTCAGCGGTGTCGTCCGTGGGTGTTTCCATGTTTAGCTCCTCCAGGTAGGCCTTGATATCGACGCGCGGGAAGAGCGCTTCGGTCTTCCCGATCTCGGTGCCTTCCGGCAACCCTCCCCAGACCACGGCGCCATCGAGGTCTCGGGGCATTTCTTCGACTCCGAGCTGAGTGCGCAATCGGGCGGCGATGCCGGGCATGAATGGCTCGATCAGCAGTGCGATGATGCGGAGCCCCTCGAGGGAGGCGAAGAGGGTGTCCTCGAGCGCCTGGCGACCGGTCTCGCCCTCCTTGGCGAGAGCCCACGGCTGGCGCTCCTGGATATGGCCGTCGATCGCCTTCAAGAGCTGCCACGCGTCCTCGAGGGCGCGGTTCGGCTCGCCGTTCCCCATGTGCTCGCGGTAGCGCGCAATGGCCTTCTCCGCCGCCGCCGGCACCGGGCCGTCCGACGCCGGCGCGGGCGTCCGGCCCTCGAGATAGCGCCCGGTCATCGACAGGGTGCGCGAGGCGGTGTTGCCGAGGGCGTTGGCGAGGTCGGCATTGAAGCGCTCGAGAAAGGCCTCGTCGGAGAATGTCGCATCCTGGCCGAAGGCCATCTCTCGGGCCAGGAAGTAGCGCAGGGCGTCGGCGCCAAACCGCTCGATGAGAGAGTCCGGGCGAACGACGTTGCCGACCGACTTGGACATCTTGGCATCGTCGCGCAGCCACCAACCGTGGCCGACAATCTGCTTTGGCAGCGGCAGACCCGCCGACATCAGGAAGGCCGGCCAGTAGACGCAGTGGAAGCGGAGAATGTCCTTGCCCACCAGGTGCATGGTCGCGGGCCAGTACTCGTCGTAGAGCTTCGCATCGTCGGACCCGAAACCGAGGGCCGAGATGTAGTTGGTGAGGGCGTCGAGCCAGACGTAGACCACGTGGTCGGCGTCGGCGGGGTAGGGGACCCCCCATTTCAGCGACGTGCGGGAGATCGAGAGGTCGCGCAGACCACCCTCGACAAAGCTGACGACCTCGTTGTAGCGGGTCTTCGGGCGAATGCACTCCGGGTTTTGCCGGTACCAGCGAAGCAGGGGTTCCTGATAGGCCGAGAGCCGGAAGAAATAGCTGGACTCCGACAGCCGCTCCACCGGGCGATCGCTCTCGACGTCGTGGCCATCTTTGACCTGGGAGTCCGGGATGAAGGCCTCGTCGGCCGCCAAATACCAGCCCTCGTACTCGCCCTTGTAGATGTCGCCGGCGTCGGTGATGCGACGGATGATCTCGGCCACTGCGTGCTGGTGGCGGGGCTCCGAGGTGCGGATGAAGTCGTCGTTGGAGATATCGAGCGTTTTCCACAGGGCGTGGTAGCGCGCGACGACGCGGTCGGCAAGCTGGATCGGCTCGATGCCCTGCTCGTGGGCCGCCTTCTCGATCTTCTGACCATGCTCGTCGGTACCGGTGAGAAACCGGACATCGGCGCCCGAGAGCCGATGGTACCGGGCGAAGATATCCGCCATCACCGTCGTGTAGATGTGCCCGATGTGGGGCATGTCGTTGACGTAATAGATCGGCGTGGTGATGTAGTAG
>CAYPBC010000074.1:0-7829 GCA_964408845.1 uncultured Thermoanaerobaculia bacterium | reverse complement strand
GCGATACCTGGGGCTGGCGCCCCAGGCTATGAGTCTGTCGCGCCTTCGGCGCTCGATCGCAGCCCCGATTGGGCCCCTGAACCCTGAACCCTGAGCCCGGGTGGGTAGGGGAATTGAGAATTCAATACTGAGAATTGTCGTAGAGGCGTGTTGGGCGCAGTTGGTCGATGAGACCGAGGTCGTGGCAGCGGGACCAGAAGAGCTCGACGGACTCGAATTCCCGGGCGCCCATCTCGTAGCGGAGGATTCGGCCCAGATACTGAGTGGCGAGGTTTTCGGGCCAGCCCGACGTGGCGGCCCGAGCCGCGACAATGTCGGGGATGCGGTGGCGGTTGATCTCGCGCCGCCGAGCGAGGATCTCCGGCAGGTCTTCGAGATTACGATCGATGCGCGCCATCCAGCAGGCGAAGACGAAGGGCAGCCCGGTCAACTCCTTCCATGCCTCGCCGAGGTCGAGCTGGTAGGGGTAGCGGGATGGATCGGGTTCGTCGCGGACCACCTTGTCACCGATCAGAAGCACGGTGTCGGGCGCGTCGTCCGCCCCGTTGACGTCGGACGACTCGAGGGCGCTGATTTCGGGGTTCCGACCGAAGAGCTCGGCGAAGGCCATCTGTAGCAGTGCCACCGAGGTGTGGCTGTCGCCATCGACATGGATGCGCCGCACGCCATCCATCGGCTGTCGGCTGAAGACCCGCACGGTGAGGGTGGGGCCGTAGGAGCCGATGGCGCCGACCGGCACAATGCACAGCTCTTCGGGCGAAAGCTGGAAGTCGATCACCGGGCACAGTGCGACGTCCGCACGGCCGAGGATCAGGGTCTCGAGCAGCCGGCTCGGGACATCGGTGACCAGCTTCACTCCTGCTTCGTTCTCGAGCCCGTCGACCAGAGGCCGAGCGTTGAGGAAGCTGACGGCGGCAGCGGTGTGCAATCTGCCGCCTTTAGATCAGCGGGTCATGGGGCATCGAGCCGCGGCGGCTGCGAAGGTAGGCGAAGGGGGTAGTGAAGAGAAAGTTCGACACCCGTGAGGTGTAGACATCGGCCGAGCGTTCGATCTGGCGGGCGAGGTGGCTCTTGTCGTTGCCCGCTCGAAGGAGCGCCCCCCAGATCGGGTTTTCGAGCTCGGAGGCCGCTCGTGCCAACGGTGCGATGCGCCCGTCGAGCTCCTCGGTCTTGGTCCGCAGACGGGCGATCTCGGTCTCGAGCTCGCCCGCGGTTGCCGCGGGTTGCTGGCCGTATCCCTTCTCCAATCGTTGCAACGCCAGGCGAAGGCGGCTGTGGGCGGTCTCCAACTCAACCTTCTCCTTCATCAGTTTGATGAGTTCATTCTCGGTGTTCCGAAAGGCCTCGACCGCGGTCAGCTCCTCCTCGAGTTCGCGCAGGATCAACGCGGTCCGCCAGCGGAGGCTCGATTTGGACATCTTCACGTCGGCGTAGACATGATCACCTACGTAGAGGATCGCTGACCCGGACAAACCCAGGTACTCCTCGACCTTGGTGGCGTCGCCGCCGAGATACGCGCCGGGACCGGGGATCGGTCCGGCCACAGGCTGCAACATCCCCGTCGCTTCGTCGGCAATCGAAAATAGGGGCAGGTTGTAGCTGAAAAAGCCGGGTTTTCGGGCGCCGACGATGACCAGTTCGAAGAGGTCGCGCCAGGTACGGTTGGGGGCCAGGTAGCGGTCGAAGGCGTAGGACATGATTTTTTGCGCGTAGGGCCACTCCGAGTTCGAGATTAGCATCAGGCGCTTGCCGGCCTCGAGCTGGTCGAGCAACGCCTGCGGCGCCTGTGGGTCGAGGACGATATACGGTTCGGGGTCAGCCATGATGTCGGCCTTGAGCGAGCCCTCGATGTGGGTCTCATCAAGCCGCGCGTTGACCTGCCGGAACAGATCCTCGTAACCGTGGATATCGGGAAACGTGTTCTCGTCGTACAGGTCCACCAATTGCGCATAGAGACAGCTTGCGGAGAGCGAGAAGAGGGTGTTGAGGAAGAAAAATCTTCTCTCGGAGAGGTCAACCGGGGTGTGGAGGTAGACCTTGCGCTGCTCCTCAAAGCTCATCGCGCGAGTGCCATGGGCTGCCCGCATGACGTAGCCGAAGCGGTTGGCCTTGACGATGTTGCCGAGCTCGGCGTCGATCACCAGCCCGCGGATGACGAGATCTGGATCGAAACAGAGATCTCCAATCTCCCAACCGTCGGCGACGAACAGCTCCTTGAGTCGATCGTAAACTCGTTGCTCCCAGACATCGGCACGATAGTGGACGAGGGTGTAGTCCATGTCGTAGCCGATCGCCCGGATCGTCCGCATGTTGAGAGTCCGGTTCGAATAGATTTGCCGTCCCGGAGGCACATGTTCGAGGCCGAGAGCCATTTTCGTCATCGCCGAGAGTGTAGCAGCGATTATTCCCCGGCCGTGGGTTACGGACGGCCATCGGCCGTCCGTAACCCACGGCCGGAGAAAAATGAGACTCAGGACGCTCTTTTGTGACCTTGCTCACTTTCCAGCGGCGACCCTGGATCTATGATGATGGTGGACGCACCGGATAATCTCCTCCTTCACAAGCCCGTTCGCGGGCTTGCTTTTTTTTAGCCTCAACGTCAGGGATCGCGCCCGCCCGTGCCCGTCTCCGTATCCGTGCCCGACGGGGTGGGTGGTTCATTCCTTTCGGGCACGGAGACGGAGACGGGTTTCACTCCTCCGGATGCACCACCCCGATATACGGCAGTGCACGGTACTTCTCCGCCCAGTCGAGACCGCAACCCACGACCCAGACGTCGGGGATCTCGAAACCCAGGTAATCGATCTGGGCATAGACCTCGCGCCGCTCGGGCTTGTGCACCAGCACGCAGGTCTTGAGCGATGCCGGCTGGCGGGTAGCCAGCGTGCGCACCAGGTAGGCCAGGGTGTAGCCGGTATCGACGATGTCTTCCACGATCAGCACGTGCTTCCCCGAGATGTTGCGGCGCAGGTCCATGATCATCCGCACCGCGCCATCGGTGTCGGTGGCGTTGCCGTAGGTCGAGAGCGCCATGAAGTCGATGCTGCGCGGAATGGTCAAATGGCGTGCGAGATCCGCGAGAAATATGAAGGATCCCTTGAGGATCCCGACCAGGATCAAATCATCCACATCGCGGTAGTCGGCGGAGATTCTGCGGGCAAGCTCCTCGACCTTGGCGTGAATCTCCTCCTCGCTGATCAGCACCTCGGGCATTGTCTCGGGCATTGGGAATCCTCCTTGACCGGTCGAGCGCAGCCTACCGTGGACAGACGCTCCGGTCCACCCACTGCGATGGGCGCGCTGAACGGAGGTGCCTGGCTCCCGAGGTGACGATGTCCTCATCGTCACCTCGGCGTGCCTGGCATCCTCTCGGGGAGCGGGATGACAGAAGAGCCCTTCGAAGTCGGAAGTGCCCCCCAGACTCCAGTCACCGGTTTGCCGGAAACATGCGAGGATAGACAGCGGTTAAGAGGAGCGTGGTATTGAACGAGGCAGGGGGCAAGAAACGTGGCGTGACCGGGCGGCCGATCCTGCGGCTGCTCAAGGACTACGCCTGGCGTTACCGGTGGAGTTACCTCGCCGGCGCACTGTTTCTGTGGGTGACGAACTTTTTGACGGTGAGCATCCCCGGCCAGATCGGCCACGCCATCGACGCCCTACGTGCGGGCCAGCCCCTCGGCCGCTACGTTGCCGCCATCGCAATCATGGGAGTTTCGGTGATCGTGGTGCGCAGCCTGTCGAGGATCTTGATCTTCAATCCCGGGCGCCACCTCGAGTACTATCTGCGCAAGGATCTCTTTGCCCACCTGCTGCGCCTGCAGCCGTCCTTTTACGCGACCCACAAGCGCGGCGATATCGTCAGCCGCGCCTCCAATGACATCACCTGGGTGCGCACCCTGGTTGGTTTCGCCGGCCTGCAGGCCTTAAACGTAACCCTCGCGATCGTGCTGACCGGCTGGAAAATGGTCTCGTTGTCACCCCGTCTGACGCTGATGGTGCTGCTCCCGATCATGGTCGGGGCCGGTCTCGTCCAGTTCGGAATCCGGCGTCTCTTCCACCTCGCCCGAAGGAGCCAGGAGCAGCTCGGCGAGATCTCGGAGCACGTGCTGGGGAGCCTGCAGGGGATGGCGGCGATTCAGGGCTTTGCGGCCGAGGATGCATTTGTCGAACAATTCGAGGTGCGTAACCGCAATTGGCTGCGCACCGGGATGCGGCTGGCCCTGATCCGATCGGTGGCCTTACCGCTGCTCGTGCTCTCCGGCGGCGTCGCCATGTTCGCGCTGATCGCCGTTGGCGGCCCCATGGTCCTCGGAGGGACTCTGACGGTCGGTCAGCTCGCGGCGTTTACTGCGCTCCTCACGGTCTTCCTGCCCCCCCTGCGATCGATGGGCTGGATGATGTCGGTGGTGCAGCGCGGGCGGGCGGCTCTCGAGCGCATTTTTGAGCTCATGGATGCGCCGGTCGAGCGGCCGGAAGGCGTGGAAGGCAGGGTGCTCGAGGTTGGGCGCGGACCCGAGATCAAGCTTGACGACCTCTGCTTCGCCTACCCCGACGAGCCCGGCCGCCTGGTGCTCGACGGGCTCACAGCCACGATACCGGCAGGCGCCGTCGTCGGTCTCTTCGGTCGCACCGGCAGCGGCAAGAGCACTCTGCTGCGTCTGCTGGCGCGGATTTACAACCCGCCCCGCGGATCCATATTCATTGACGGCGTCGATCTGACGATTCTCGAGCTCGAGAGTTGGCGGCGGCGGCTGGCGGTGGTGCCGCAGCGTCCGTTCCTCTTTTCCGATGCGATCGAATCCAACGTCGCGTTGGAGGCGGATCCCGATGATCGTTTGCTCCGAAGGGCGATCGGGATGTCGGCGCTCGAAGGAGACCTGGAGGTCCTTCCCGACGGTTTGGGAACGGTCGTCGGTGAGCGGGGCATTATGCTCTCCGGCGGCCAGCGACAGCGGGTAGCGCTGGCTCGGGGTCTGTATCGCGGCGGCGATCTGTTGATTCTCGACGACGTGCTGTCGGCGGTCGATCACTACACCGAGGCCCAGCTCGTGGAGACCGTAGCGGGGCTGGCGCGGCGTCAGGAGGCACCGACGGTGATCATCTCCAGCCACCGGTTGTCGGCTCTACGCCACTGCGATCAGGTGCTGGTTCTCGACGGCGGCGGACTGGTTGACAGGGGCCCGCACGACGAGCTGGTGAAACGGCCCGGTCTCTACCGCGACACCTGGATGGTGCAGAGCCAGCGCGCGGCTGATGGCGAGGAGGTGGCATCGTGAGGGAGGTCACGATGCTGCGTCGCCTGTGGCCGTATCTGCGACCGGACGCCTGGACCTTCGCCTTTGCTTTGCTGCTCACGCCGGCAGCCGCCGGTCTCAGCCTCGTGCAGCCGTGGATCCTCAAGAAGGTGATCGACGAGCACATCGTGCCGGGTTTGGCCGACGGTCTGATGTCTCTGGCCTTTCTCTATTTGGGAGCGGTGGTTGCGGCCTACCTGCTCGAAGGTGGTTATGTTCTCTCTCTCGCCTGGGGCGGCCAGCGCAGCATCGTTCGCCTGCGTTCAGGCATCTACCGGAAGATCCTCGGGCTTTCCCAAAGCTACCTCGACGGGCAACCTGCCGGACGTCTGCTGACCCGGGCCACCTCGGATGTCGATGCCCTCGGTGAGGCGTTTTCGATGGGGCTTATCAACATCATCCTCGATCTGCTGATGATAGCCGGCACCATGACTGCGATGCTTCTTTTGGACGCGAGGTTGACCCTCGTGCTGTTGCTGCTGGCACCGCCAATCCTCTTTGTGCTCGAGATGATCCGCAGGCGGTTGCGTGTGCTCTTCCTCGAGGTGCGGGAGGTGCTGGCGTCGGTCAATGCCTTCCTCGCCGAACGGATCGACGGGGTCGAGGTCGTGCAGCTCTTCGGGAATGAGGAGCACAGTGAGAAGCTCTTTGACGAACGAAACGATCATTTCCGCCGCGTCACCACCCGAACCAACATTTACGACTCCTTCATGTACGCCCTCGTCGACGGCGCGGCTTCGATCGGCGTCGCCATGATGCTGTGGTACGGCTCGGGTCTGGCCTCGCGGATGGGGTTCCCGATGGCGCCGGTCGAACCGGTGACCGCCGGGTTGTTGGTCGCCTTCATCGAGTATCTCGATCGTCTCTTCAGACCGCTGCGCGAGCTATCGTCGAGGGTGGCGATGCTGCAACGGGGAGCAGCGGCGGTCGAGAAGATCCTCGGTCTGCTCGACGTCGATGCGACAGTATCCGAAGGCGGTAAACCCATCGCGGAGGTCGCGGGGGAGATCGTCATGCGCGATGTCAGCTTCCACTACCGGCCCGAAACAGACGACGTATTGCGCGGCATCGATCTCGAGGTGCGGCCGGGAGAGGTCGTGGCGGTGGTCGGCGCCACCGGCTCCGGCAAGACGACCCTGACCCGGATCCTCGACACCTCATACACCGGCTACCGCGGAAGCATCACGCTCGACGGTCGCGAGCTGTCGGGGCTGCGGCCGCGGGACGTCCGCCGCCACATCGCCGGAGTGCGCCAGGATCCGCAACTGTTTTCGGAGACCGTTCAGTTCAACGTCGATCTCGGCAACCCGGACATTGATGTCGCTACGACCGAGGACGCCGCGGTGTTGGTCCATGCCGACCAGGTGGTCGACCGCGTCGGCTGGGAGCACATACTGCGCGAGCGTGGCGCCGATTTGTCGGTTGGGGAGGGCCAACTCCTGACCTTCGCCCGCGCCATGGCCCACGACCTGTCGGTGGTGATCCTCGACGAGGCCACGGCGTCGATCGACTCCCTCACCGAGCAACTCATTCAGGACGCCCTGGTGAGGATCTTCGAGCGCAAGACGGTGATCGTCATCGCCCACCGTCTGTCGACGGTCGAGCGCGCCGACCGCATCGTAGTCATGGATCGCGGGCGCATCGTCGAGCAAGGGACGCACAACGAGCTGATGGCGGCCGAGGGCTTCTACTTCAAGCTCGTCCGCGCCGGCGAAGAACTCCTCGTCGCCTGACCCGTCTCCGTGCCCGCGTCCGACCCGTTCCCGATGGCCCGCCCGCTCTCGGAAAGCCACGTCGGGCCGGCCCGCCGCGACTTTCCGAGAGGTAGGAGTGAATAATGGCCTTCGGGGCTGATTGCGGGGCGTCGACGGTGCTGGAGGAATCTCGCGTGGCGAGAACGGTCGGGTCCCTCGTTCCGGGAGTCTGCCGGGTGAAAAATTCGAAATTCGAACACGATGCATCGCTGGCTGCAGCAGGAAGCTCGTGAGATATGCGGACTAGTGACACCTACCACCCATGTACCTTGGGACAGTGTGTGCAGGCGTCGGGAAAAGGGTTGGCGCTCAGGGTGGCGGTCCTGATCGTGTCGGCCCTGTCCAACTCCCGGAGCCCTGAGACGGAGAGCTCGGGGACCGAGGCCAGGAAACGCCTCTCCGCCTCGAGGCGCCGAGTCCACGGAGCCACGAATCGTGTACGGATATCGGACGACAGGAGATCGGCGAGGCCATTCGCGTCGAGTCGACCATAGCTCAGAGCTTCGACCTCGGTGCATCCGTCCACGGACCAGCGCGGGATCGGCCCCTCGACGGGCAGGAGCAGATTCACGCAGGGGCCGACACGACCATCCCAGCCGACAAAAACGATGCGGAGAGGATCCAGCGAGCACACCAGTTGCTCCTCCCCGCCCTGAGTCTGGTCTCGGAAGGCGATGTCGGAGTTCGAGGCGACCGTCTCGGCCTCTTTGAGATGGGCCGTGACTCCCTCGATCAGGACACCACCAGAAAAGGCAGCTTGTTCCACCAGAGCCGGCGAGGT
>CAYPBC010000073.1:2648-7829 GCA_964408845.1 uncultured Thermoanaerobaculia bacterium | reverse complement strand
TCCGGCATCACCGCCACCGTCGCCGCCGAGGTGTGAATCCGGCCCGAAGCTTCGGTGGTCGGGACCCTCTGCACCCGGTGGACTCCTGACTCGTACTTCAGTCGCGAGTAGGCGCCTTCACCCTCGATGACCACCACCGCTTCTTTGATGCCACCGAGACCGGTGTCCGAGGAGTCGGTGAGCGACAGCTTCCACCGCCTCGCCTCGGCGTAGCGCCCGTACATCCGCAGCAGCTCGCCGGCAAAGAGGGCCGCCTCGTCGCCGCCGGTGCCGGCACGGATTTCGAGGATCACGTTTCGGCGGTCGTTGGGATCGACGGGGAGAAGCAACAGCTTGAGACGTTCTTCGATCTTCTCGCGGCGCTCATTCAGCTCCTCGACCTCGGCTTGAGCCATCTGCCGCATATCGTCGTCATCGGCCTCGGCGACGATCTCGTTCGCGCCAGCTAGCTCGTCAGCGATCGTCGACCACTCCCGAAAGGCGGTCACCACCGGCGCGAGCCCGGCCAGCTTCTGGGCGATCTCGCGCGAGCGGTTGGGGTCTACCGCCACCTCGGGATCGGCCTGCTGGGCGAGCAGATCCTCGTGTCGCTTTGCAATCTCTTCGAGTCGTTCAAGCATTGTTCCCGTCCCCGACGAAATCGTAGGTCATTGAATCACCCAAACGAAAACCCGCGCGAACTGATCGTCCCGCGCGGGTTGATAGGCCGCCCGGTGGCGGCCGGGATGAGCTACTTGGGGGTGGCGGTCTTACCGTAGCGGCGCTCGAACTTCTCGACCATGCCTGCGGTGTCCACCAGCTTCTGCTTGCCGGTGTAGAACGGGTGACAGGCGTTGCAGATCTCGAGCCGCATCTCGGCCTTGGTCGATCGGGTCGTAAAGGTATTGCCGCACGCGCAATGAACCTCGATCTCGTGATACTCGGGATGGATTCCTTCTTTCATCTCACACCTCCACTCGGCCCGATTGAACCGAGGACACAGCAGTTTACACCGTTGGTGCTTTTCTGACAAGCCCTTACCCGTCTCCGTCTCCGTGCCCGTTTCCGTCTCCGAATCGACTCATCGGGCACGGAGACGGGCACGGGTGTCAGTCAACCCGCCACACCGTATCGATCACCGTGCCGTCCACCCACTTGACCACCGCCACCGGGTCGTTCGACAGTTCTGGCTTCGCCGGCACGCCACATAGGCGGTCGAGCTCAACCTTGAGGTCCTCGATCGGCCGGATCGGCAGATCGGAGCCGGCGACGGCATCCAGCAGGTCCTGTCTCTGTGGGTTGACGGCTATGCCGCGTTCGGTGACCACGACGTCTATCAGCTCGCCGGGCCCGCACAGGGTCGTAACCTCGTCGACGATGACCGGGATTCGGTCGCGAAAGGAAGGCACGAGGAGCATCGCACAGCGGGCACCGAGACAGTTCTGCCAGCCCCCGATGCCGTGCAGCAGACGGCCGTCGGAGTGGGTGACGACGTTGCCGTTGAAGGAGAGATCGACTTCGGTGGCGCCGAGAACCGCGACATCGACCATCGAGGCAAAGTTGCCCTTGCCGTGGAAGTTGTAAGAGGTGAAGGGCGAGGTGTCCTGGTGACACGGATCCGATGCCATCGAACGGACCCCGTCGAGGTCGAATGTCTGCCCGTCCAGGATGTACTCGATGAGACCCTCGTCAAGCATCTCGACCATGTGCTGAGTCGAGCCGCCGCGGGCGAAGCGGGCCGTCACGTCGTGTGCGCGCATCAGCTCCGCCAGATAAATGGCGAAGGCGAGGGTCGTGCCGCCGGCCCCGGCCTGGAAGGAGAAGCCGTCGCGCATGATCCCCGCATCGGCGCAGAATCGCGCCGCGAGCTCGGCAATCCGCCGCCGGTCGGGGCTCTGGGTCAGACGGGTCGTCCCGGAAACGATCTTCGACGGATCGCCGATCGAGGAAACCTCGACCACCGCATCGACGTTGTTGCCCTGGATCTGCCACGGCAGGCACGGAAAGGGCGTCAAGTTGTCGGTCACCACGATCACCTTTTCGGCGTAGATCGAGTCGGCGAGGGCAAATCCGAGCAGCCCGCAGGCCGCGGGGCCGGAGAGGCCGTTGGCGTTTCCAAAGACGTCGGCGGCCGGCGCGGCAATCACCGCCACGTCAATGTGGACCTCGCCGTCCTGAATTGCCTGCCAGCGGCCGCCGTGGGAGCGCAGCACGCCGAGACCGCGCATCCTGCCCGCCGAACAGTAATCGCCAAGGGGCCCGTTCATCGAGCCCTCGATGTGGTGGATGACGCCGGAATCGAGGTGCCCGATCTGGTTTGCGTGAACCGGAAAGGAGGCCGACGGAAACCACATGAGGTCCCTCAGCCCCATCGCAGCGGCAGCGTCGAAGGCCGCGTTGGCGACCGCGTCCCCGTTGCGCAGGTGGTGGTGGGTGGAAACCACCATGCCATCCGAAAGACCAACGCGCTCGAACGCTTCGCGGAGGCTCCCGGCGCGTTTGTCGCCGTCGGCCGGGTAGTCGATGCATGACGCGATCCGCGGCGCCGCCTTGCGCCCCTCCGGCCGGTGTTTCCCAACTCCCTTGAACGGAACGCTCTCACGCCCGTTCACCTCGACCGGTACCAGCCGCCCCGCCGCGTTTCTCTCGAGTTTTGCGGTCATTTCCGCTCCTTCACTCCCCGGAGAAAGTTATCAGTGATCAGTGATCAGTAAGAGCCAGGCCACTGATAACTGATCACTGATAACTCACTCAACCTTCGGCATCCCACTCCGCATCGAGCACTCCCCCGGCAACGCCGAGCTCGACGGTGCGAATCGCCTGCCGGACCACCGGTGGGTCGACCATCTTCGAGCCCACCGCTACCGCTCCGAGGCCACGTTCTTCGGCCTCGCGCGCCGCCCTCACGATCCGCACCGCGCGCTCGACCTCTTCCGCCGAGGGCGTCATCTCGCGGTGGACCACCGGGATCTGCCGCGGGTGGATGCACCCCACACCGTCAAAACCAAGACCGCGCTCGCGCCTCACATAGGCGGCCAGCCCCTCCTCATCATTAATATCGGAAAAGACCGAGGCGATCGGCCGAATCCCCGCCGCACGAGCGGCATAGACTGTCGTCTGGCGGCCGAGAAAACTCTCCCAGCCCGCGGTCGTTCTCGGCGCGGCGAGCTCCGCGGACAGATCCTCGAGGCCGATGGTGAGGGCGACGACCGAAGAATCGGCGGCGGCGATCTCGAAGGCATGATGGATGCCGATCGGGGATTCGAGGATCGGCATCAGAAACGCCGCATCTTCCCCGGCGAGCTGTTGCAGGACCTCCGCCGCCCGCCCCACTTGCGCCGGTGTCTCGACCTTCGGCAGGAGCACGGTGTGAGGGTTATCCACGGCGATGGCAGCCAGGTCCTTCTCACCGACGGTGCCCTGGTTGATCCGCACCATCCGCTCGGAGATCCCCCAATCGAGGGCCACGAGGGCGTTCCGGACGAGGACCCGGGCGGCGTCTTTCTCAGCCGGCGGCACCGAGTCCTCGAGATCGAGAATGATGGCGTCGGCGCCGTAAAGACCGCCCGACACCATCAGCTTGGGCTGGTTACCAGGAATATAGAGACGGCTCCTGCGGAGACGATCGCGAACGCGGGGCGCTTCTGATCCCGGCCCTGGTTCGGGGAGGACCGGCGGGCCGTCAAAACCCGCCCGCCGAAGGCAGGATTCGGTGCGGGCCAGAATCACCCACTCGAGAGCGCCGGCGTCGATCACCGTCAGCCGGCCGGTTGTGACGCCGAAGACCTCGGCGACCCGCCGCACTGCGGCTTCGATGGCCTCTCCGTAGAGATAGTCGACCCTGGAGGTCAGCTCGACCGCGAGTCCGCCGGCGCCCGGCTCGTACGCGACACTGAGATCCGAGCGAACCCGATCACCGGTTGGCCCGGCCGAAGCTGGCGTGATTTCGAGCTCGCTCATCCGCACCTCCTCAGGCTCCCAACGTTACAACGTTGAACGTTTAACGTTCAAACGTTATAACGCCCCGATGACGGCGTCGGTCATCTCCGTAGTGGTCGCCGCACCCTGGGCGACGGCCTCCGGTCCGCCTCGCAGCTTGAGCATATCGTAGGTGCGGACTGTGCCCTCGACAATGACCTCTGCCACCGCACCGCGGATCTTTTCCGCAATCTCGGTCTCGCCGAGCCAGTCGAGCATCATCACCGCCGACAGGATCATGGCGATCGGGTTGACGATCGAAGGCGAGAGCGCGGCGTACTTGGGGGCCGAACCGTGGGTCGGCTCGAAGACGCCCACCTCGCGTCCGATGTTGGCCGAGGCCGCAAAACCGAGACCACCCACCAGACCGGCGAAACCGTCGGAGATGATGTCGCCAAACATGTTTCCGGCGACGATCACACCGTAATCCTCCGGATTCTTGGTCAGCCACATCATCTGGGCATCGATGTTGGTGTCCCAAAGTTGGATCTGCGGATAGGCCTCGTGCACCGCCCGCGCCTCATCGAGCATCATCCCGGAGGTCTCGCGGATCACGTTGGGCTTCTCGCACACGGTCACGCTTCGATAACCGTGGGACGCGGCGTAGGCGAATGCCTGCTCGCAGATCCTCCGGCATTTGCCGCGGGTGAAGATCCGGGTCGACACCGCGAGATCGGGGCGAGGCACCTCGCTAAAGGCGGTGAACTTGGGGTGGGTTGCGAGAGCCTCCCACACCTGGTCGGGCGGGTTGGTCCACTCGACGCCCCCATACAGACCCTCGGTATTCTGGCGGAAGATCACCGCGTTGACTCGCGGCTCGTCGACGCCGCCGTCGGCCGCACGGCGGATGAAGTTGAGCGGGTTGCCCGGGAAGGTGATGCAGGGCCTGATCGACACGTCGAGGTCAAAATGCTGGCGAAGACCGACGATCGGCGAGAAGTAGACGTGCCCCGCATCCCTGAGCTCAGTCCGGATCTCCGCCGCCGCCGCGTCCTTCGGCTTCGAGGTGATCGCGCCAAAGAGCGCCGCCTTGTGCTGGGTCAGGAGATCGATTGTTCTCTGCGGCAGGGGATCGCCCTCGCTGATCCAAAAATCCCACCCGATGTCCGCCTCGACCCAGTCCGCGTCGAAGCCCGCCGCCTCAAGAACACGCAGCGCCTCCGGCAGCACCACCTTGCCGATCCCGTCCCCCGGCATCACCACAACAGATCGTTTCGCCATTTC
>CAYPBC010000073.1:0-2548 GCA_964408845.1 uncultured Thermoanaerobaculia bacterium | reverse complement strand
TCAGCCCCGCGACCAAAGATTGAAGCGCAGGATCGACCAGATGGCGGCTACCCCGTCCTTCCAACCGATCTTCTTGCCCTCGGCGTAGGTGCGGCCGTGATAGGCGATCGGCACCTCGTAGATCCGTACCCCGAGCCGCGCGACCTTGGCAGTGAACTCGGGCTCGAAACCAAAGCGGTTGGAGACCAGGGTGATCCGTTCGAGCACGTCGCTCCTGAAGACCTTGTAACAGGTTTCCATGTCGGTCAGGTTGAGATCCGTCAGACTATTCGATAGTAAGGTCAGAAAGGTGTTGCCAAGTTGGTGCCAAAAGAACAACACCCTGTGAGGCCCGCCGAGAAAGCGTGACCCGAAGACGACATCGGCCTGGCCGTTGAGGATTGGCTGCAGCAACACCGGATAGTCGACCGGATCGTACTCCAAATCCGCGTCCTGGATCAGGATCACGTCGCCCGAGGCGACGGCGAATCCGGTTCGCAGCGCGCCGCCCTTGCCGCGATTCTCCCGATGCCGATCGCGTGATACCTCGAGCGAACGGCCGTCGTCTCGGCGTGGCGGTTGCCATCTCTCGATTGCCGCCCAGGTACCGTCCGAGGAGCAGTCATCCACCACAACAATTTCGAGCTCGCCGACAGTCTCCGGCAGTGGCGCCGAGGAGACCTTGGAGAGAAGCTCCACCAGCGTCGCTTCCTCGTTGAAGACCGGGATCACCACAGACAATTTCATCACGCCAAGCCTACCTCACCAATCGTTAAAACGTTTAACGTTGAACGTGCTGACGTTTCAACGATCAATCGACGACCCGTAGCGGGTGTTCGGCAAGAAACTCCGGTTCGACGGCATCCACCAACACGCTCCCCTCCATGTACTGCGCCACCGGAAGGCTGAGGAGATAGCACAGGGTCGGCGCGATGTCGGGAGGACTCGCTTCGGCGATCAGGCGCCCCGACTCCACGCCCTTCCCGAGGAGGATGAAGAGCCCGTCCGGGGAAGACTCTGCCGAGGTGTGCCAATCCTCACCGCCCCCGAACAGCCGCTTGACCCGTTCGACAGCGCCCGGAGGAGCCAGCCCGTAGGGGGACACTACAGCCACCAATGTACCGCGATCAGTCGCGCCCAGGAGGGTCCCGAGCTGGTCATCGACCAGCTCCATCACCAGCTCGAGAAAACGCCGCTCGCGCGTGTGACGGAGGCGCAGTGGTTCGTGATACCTGCGCGCCACCGCCAGGGTCTCGAGGTGGATCCATACATTGCCGGTGCCGGCGATCAGCGCCGTACGGGCAGCGTCGATCCGCGCCTGGTCACGTACGATAGCCGCCCAGATTTCGGATCGGCGCTTGGAAAATCCCTCGAGTGCGGCTTCGAGCGAGGCGTCCATGGATGCCTCGAGCGCGGTTCCTGCGTCGAGCTCTGTCACAGGCACCAGCGCCGGGTCATCGCCCCAGGACCCAGGCCAACCAAAGACCGACGTCGTGACGCCGGAAGCTCCAAGCCGCGCCCACAAAGGAGGCACCGAGGTCGGAGGAGGCGATCGTTGCTCGGCAAGCCCCCACGGCAGGATCATTCTCGACCCTTCAGGGGTCCAAGGAAGCAGGCGAAGGGTCTCCGGGAACACCATCGGCAGATCCCACGTCCGGTGTGCCTTGACACCATGGCGACCCGGATAAGTTCCGGTTGCGGTCGAGGTCCACAATGCCCATCGCAGATACGGTTGATGGGGCACCATCGTGGCCCTCGCGCCCTCCTCCCTGAGCTGCGAAAAACTGCGGTACCTCGAGCTGCCCGCATCTGCGAGCAACACTTTGGCGTCCAAACCCTCGAGACCGATGACCAACAACCTCCGGGCGGGGTTACCGAGGGGACGAGCGGCGACCTCGAGGTACTGTCCAAGAGGCGTCGGCGCCCAGGTCATCCGCGTCATCGGGAGGATGAGCATCACGACCGAAAATGCGATCCTCAACCGGCGTCCGCCACCCAGATGGCGAACCGCGGCGCCGCCGATGAGCGCAATGACGATGGCAACGGACCACGCCACTGCGTCCTGGCGCAGGACGCGATGAGCGCTTGGCGCCAGAAGCGTAGTGTGGAGCTTGGCGTTAACCATGCTGAGCATCGCGCCCGCAGCAAAGATGAGCGCGAAGAACTCAGGCGCGACCCACCGATCTGAACGCGGTCGGAACCGCTCGAAAACCGCGAGCCCGATCGCCAGCGGCACGCCCACCATCAGCATGCCCCACGATGCCCACAGGGGCATGCCGACGAGAACTCCACTCACGGTTTGAACCACCTCCGGGTTCATCCGCAGAACAAGAGCTTCGGCGACCAGGCCGGCCGCGGCCCCGGCGCCGAGAGCGTCAACAAATAATCTCCGATTCATCACAGCTGATGGTACCGCGGCTAGCCCGCACTTCTCACCGGGTTTCGTAGCGAGGGCGGCGAAGCGCAAGTATCCGCTGGGATTGTCGCGAATTGGGCGACGCAGTCGTAGTAACCCTACGTTACGGCGCGCCTTCGGCGCTTGTGTCTCACCGCCGCCAGCGCGTGGCCG
>CAYPBC010000072.1:5556-7909 GCA_964408845.1 uncultured Thermoanaerobaculia bacterium | reverse complement strand
TCAAGAGCATCCGTGACGTGACTCCGATCCCGCACAACGGATGTCGTTCGCGCAAACGGCGCAGAGTGTAGGAGAGGAAAGTACATGGCACGATACCGAGGACCTGTATGTCGGCTCTGCCGCCGTGAGGGCATGAAGCTCTTTTTGAAGGGCGAGCGGTGCTACAAGGAAAAGTGTGCGATCGAGCGTCGTAACGCTCCTCCCGGACAGCACGGGATGGGCCGCCGGCGGAAGGTTCGAGCCTATGGCGTGCAGCTCAGGGAAAAGCAGAAGCTGCGCCGCATCTACGGTCTCCTCGAAGGTCAGTTTCGGCGTACATTCGACGAGGCAAACCGGCGCAGGGGCGTCACCGGTGACACCTTGTTGCAGCTGCTCGAGCTGCGGCTCGACAATGTGGTCTATTCGCTCGGTTTCGCTACTTCCCGAACCCAGGCGCGGCAGCTCGTGCGCCACGGCCACATCGACGTCAACGGTCGGCGGGTAGACATCCCGTCGTTTCGAGTCGCTCCGGCGATGGAAATAACAGTGCGCGAAAAGAGCCGCAAGAATCTCCACATCACCGAGGCGGTGGAATTCGCGCAGGGTCGGGGCATACCGCCCTGGCTCGAGCTTGACGCGGATGCTTTCAAAGGAAAGGTTCTCGAGAACCCGGCCCGCGAAGATATTCGCTTCCCAATTCAGGAACAGCTCATCGTCGAGCTGTACTCGCGATAAGGTGGAGGGCTAATGATCTGGCAGGATTTTCAACTACCGGCGCAAGTGCAGCCGGAAGAAGAGGGGCACAGCGCGACCTTCGCGCGGTTTCTCGCACAGCCGTTCGAGCATGGGTGGGGCACCACCATGGGCAATACCCTGCGGCGGGCACTCCTCTCCTCGATCCCGTCGGCAGCTATTACTGCGGTCAAGATCGAAGGTGCGGATCACGAATTTTCAGCGGTTCCTGGTGTGGTCGAGGACGTCACTGACATCATCCTCAACCTCAAACAGATCCCGCTCAAGATCCACGGTCAAGGGCCGACCTTTCTGACCATGGAAGCGAAGGGTCCGGGCGAGATCACTGCTGGCCAATTTGCGGGCTCGAGCCAGGTCGAGTTGATCGACCCCGACGTTCATGTGGCGACCCTGTCTGCCGGCGGCAAGCTGAAAATGAGCGTGCGTGTGGCTTCCGGTCGTGGATACGTTCCGGCGGAGGAAAACCAGACCGAAGACCTCGACGTCGGCTTCATCCCCGTCGACTCGGCGTTCTCGCCGGTGCGCAAGGCCAACTTCCGCGTCGAGATGGCCCGCCTCGGCCGCATGACCAACTACGAGCGGTTGGTGATCGAAGTGTGGACCAACGGCACGATCACCCCCGAGGAGGCACTCAGCCAGGCTGGCCAATTGGTACAGGGCCACATGGAAATCTACACCTCGTTGGCGGAGGTCGAAGAGCCGATGCTTCCACCCGAGGTCGAAATCGAGCCTGAAAGCGAAGACACCATCCTCGACGACTCCATCGAGACGCTCGAGCTTTCGATACGGTCCATGAATTGCCTCAAGAACGCCAACATACGGACATTGCGCGACCTCGTGAGCCGATCCGAGAAGGAAATGGTGGAGATCCGCAATTTCGGTGAGAAGTCCCTCAAAGAGGTCCGTTCCAAGCTCGAGGTCATTGGCCTCGGCTTCGGGATGAACCTCGATCTGTAGGAAACGGGAGACTCCCATGCGACATCGAGTACGCGGCCGCAAGCTGGGCCGCACCACAGCCCACCGCAAAGCGCTGTTTCGTAATCAGCTCACAGCCCTGTTCACCCACGAGCGGATCATCACCACCCTGGCCAAGGCCAAGGAGCTCCGCCCGATGGCGGAACGCATGGTCAGTCTTGCAGGCACCGGCTCGCTTCCGGCGCGCCGCAAAGTGCTCACCATGGTCCCCGACAAGGTCATCGTACGTCGGCTCTTCGACGAGATCGCGCCGCGTTTTGTCGATCGTCCGGGCGGCTACACCCGCATCATGCGTCTCGGCCGCAGGCATGGTGACGGTGCTGAAATGGCGATCATCGAGTTTGTCGACTACGACCTCGCCGAGCACGAGGAAAGCGGCGGACCGGGTAAGAGCAAGACCTCGCTGATGGATCGCGCCAAAGGCATGTTCGGGGGCGGCGCCAAGGCCGCGGCCGACGAGACCGAAGCGGCCGAGACCGAGACCGCAGAGGAGGAAGCGACGGCCGCCGACGCCGAGTCCGCTGCGGAACCCGTCGACGATCCCGAGGCCGCGGATGTCACGCCCGTCGACGAGCCCGCCGAGAAGCAGGAGGCCGCGGAGGCCGCGCCCGCTGCGGAACCGGTCGACGAGCCTGGGGCCACCGAA